>JAGQQT010000499.1 GCA_020426065.1 Planctomycetaceae bacterium
ATACTCCAGGAAGGATGGAAGTGAAGGAAGAACGCCCCAATCCCCAATTTCCATTTACGCTCGATCTGAGACGACCGGCAAAATAACCGTTTCGGGACAGAATGGACTGGTCAGAAACTGTAATGTGAGAGAGGATATAGGGATAATCTGAAGGGGCGGAACGGAAGGAGGGCACGGCATCACAGCGACTGTGAGAGCAGAGACTGGTCCGTGGGTGACGTCTCAACAAGGTAAATTGTTTATGACGTCATGTCTTTTACTCCCGGACTCAGTGTGGGGGCTCGCGCTCGAGAATGACAATGAAACTGGATTTGGGACGCACGATGGCAAAATTAACTGCCTATGCTGGCCCGACGCATGCTTACGACGAATTCAAATTTTCCAATGGAGAAATCAGACCTCAGTGGCACAGCCTGCTGGAGGCCTTGGGAGATCTTGACGAAGAGGAGATGTCGACTCGCTGGCGGACTGCCAACCGTCTCCTGCAGGAGAACGGTGTCAATATCACCGGATTTGAGCAGGAACATCAGACACTGCGTCCCTGGGAAATTGATTTGCTACCAGCAGTCTACTCGCAGCAGGACTGGCGTTTTCTGGGGGAGGGCGTGTCCCAGCGCGCACAACTCATTCGAGAGATTGTGCGAGATCTATACGGCGACCAGAATCTGTTGATCGAGGGGATTCTGCCCACAGATCTGGTTTTCAAAAACCAGGAATTCCTCCGTCATTACTCGCTGCTGCCGATGGAAAGCTCCGACCTGCTGCTTTATGGCTGTGAACTGGCTCGCGGACCATCCGGTCAATGGTGGGTGATGGCAGATCGGGGAAGTGCCCCGGCCGGATTAAGTTATACACTGGAAAACCGGATCGTTCTTTCGAATACTCTGCCGCAGTTCCTGCGAAAGTGTCAGATCTACCGACTCGCACCGTATTTCATCGATCTGCAGGAAACAATCAAACGCCTCACCAGCGACCGGACATCAAATCCATTTGTTGTTCTGATGAGTGGTGGACCAGGGCATCCCTTCCATTTTGAAGATGTGTTTCTAGCCAGATATCTGGGGATCCCTCTGGTTGAGCCGGATGATCTGACCATCCGTAAAAATCAGCTCTGGCTGAAAACACTGGCGGGACTGAATCGGGTCGATGTTCTGCTGCGCCGGACAGCCGATCATCGGATCGATCCTCTGGAACTGGGCGGGCCCGCACCGAATGGTGTTTCCGGCCTGTTGAACGTGATGCGATTGCGGAACGTGACGATGCTCAATGGTCCGGAATATGGATTACTGGATTCGCCCGTGTTCATGCCTTACCTGCGAGCCTGCTGTCAACGACTGTTGAATGCAGACCTGATTTTGCCTTCCATTGCAACCTGGTGGTGCGGAGAACCTGCTGCCTGGGCTACCGTGAAGCGGCAGTTTGAAAATCTGGTGATTAAGCCTGCGTTTTCCCATTCCGGAAGCAAAGAATATGTTGTCAGTGATTTAACCACAAAAGAGCGTGATCAGCTCATTGCACAAATCGAGAAAAAGCCCTGGGATTATGTGGCCCAGGAAAAGATCATTCGCTCCACGGCTCCCTGCTGGATTCGGGATCAGATCGTGCCCGGGTACCTCGCAGTCCGGACATTCGCGGTTCAGAAGGATGGCCATTTTGAAACGATGAATGGTGGCCTGATTCGGGTAGAAACCTCTCCAAAACCGATGCCCCTCTCCGTTTCGGCCGGACAATACGGCAAGGATATCTGGATTCAATCAGATCGCCCAGTGGCACCGATTTCGTTGCTGGCCCGCATCCAGGAACCACCCGAACTGCAACGGGGTAATCAACGATTGCCGAGCCGGGCAGCGGACAATCTGTACTGGCTGGGGCGATACCTGGAACGGCTTGAATTCAGTGCGAGACTGATCCGCAAAATCACCGAACGCATGTTGAGTGAGTCGAACCAGCAGGCCAGTGAAGACCTCATGCCGATGCTGGGCTGCCTGGCTGAGCAGGGGTTGATTGAAGAGTCATTTGCGCTGGAAGGTTTTTTCCCGGAACGGGAGAAAATGGAAACCGTCTGGACCAAGCTGATCTGGGAGAATCGCAACGGTCATGGACTGGAAGGGTTGTGCGGTCATGTCATCCGGATTTCGTCACTGGTGCGAGACCGGATGTCGGAGGATTTCTGGCGGGCTACACTGCATATGAAGGAAACGGTACGCCCGGGCAGGGGAGTATCGCTGATTGATCTGAAGGAAATGATGACCGAACTGATCCAGCAGATTTCGGCAATCACCGGGCAGATTGATGATGGACTGGTGCATGGTCCAACGCGAACATTTTTGCGTATCGGCCGCTCCCTGGAACGGGCCAGACAGCTGGCGATAGTGCTCAAAAAATTCCTGCAGCGGAGCAATGTGCGTGATGTGATCTCGCTCGTGACCCTCCTTGATGTCTGCAACAGTATCATGACTTATCGGAGCCGATACCGGGGAAATTTTGCTGTGCTGCCGGTCTTCGATCTGCTCGTAACAGATACAACCAATCCCCGGGCGATTCTGTTCCAGTTTGATACCCTGAAAGGTCTGTTGGAAGAACTGCCTTATCGTCACAAACGCAAGGCACAACTCCCTCCAGAGTGGGACACCGTTCGTCGGATTCGAAATGAGTTGCAGTCTCTGCTGCCAGTCTCCTCCAGTAAAGTGCATTGGACAGAATACCGCCCGGGAGTGGTGGAACTGCTCAGAAAACTGGACGATGTGATCAGCGAGATTTCGAATCAGCTGACGGCGACATTCTTTGTGCATGCCGAGTTCACCCAGCAGATGGATCAGCGTCGGGAAGGAGAAGTGACATGAGGTATCACGTGACCCATCAAACCCGGTTTGATGTCCAGGAGCGGGTGTCAATCGGGATGAACCAGGTTTACCTGACTCCCCGGACCATGGCAGGGCAAATCTGCGAAAATTTCCGGTTGCTGACCCGTCCCGCGACCACCAGTATGGAACGCTGGATCGACTATTACGGGAATGTTTCACACTACCTTTCTTTCGAACGAGGTTACGATCATCTGGAAATCAGCGGAATGAGCAAGGTGGAAGTTCAGCCGCGCTGGATCCCGCCACACGAGCAGTCGCCGCTTGTCAGGACGATTTTGGAGCAACTCATTCTCAATCACAGCGAGACGGGGTTGCATCCTCTGGAAATGCGGGAAGCCTCTCCACGAATTGACCACGAGCATGAGGCGGTCATTCAGTATGCGAATGAAATCTTCCATGAGGAGCGTCCGATCCTGGTCTGCCTGCGTGATCTGTTGGCTCGGTTTGCTGAGGAGTTCAAATTTGACTCCACCGCAACGACGGTAAACTCCACGGTGGAGGAAGTGCTGGTCAATCGGAGGGGGGTTTGCCAGGACTTCACACATCTTGCGATCGCGTTGTGTCGGGCCAAAAGAATCCCCGCCCGCTATGTGAGTGGCTACCTGCGGACACATCCTCCTGCAGGAAAACCCCGTCGGCGCGGAGCGGATGCGTCTCATGCCTGGGTGAGCGTGT
>JAGQQT010000049.1 GCA_020426065.1 Planctomycetaceae bacterium
CAGAAATCCCTCACGTGCAGGTTGAGCAAAAAACGTTTCTGGCTGTTTAGCGGTGATCAGGACGGCCTCAGACTGAGGTACCAGTTTTTTGATTCGCTGAAACTCGGCTTCGACTTCTGCCAGAGGAGCCACCTTGAGTTCTGCCGGTGCACCACCTTCACCCGGGAATGTTGCTGTGGGGCCGTTGGCAGGTTCGATCATCAGTTTGCGGGGAGCAACCAGGCAGGCCAGTTCGGCATCACCAAAATCTCTTAACAAACCCTGTACCTGGCGGTCGATTGGTTGATTCCAGATATCCAGTCGGTTTTCGAAGTAACCACTAATCAGTGTGGAATCAATCCGGTTGTCAACCGCAGATGCATACAAGGCAAGCATGCCACCATCGCCATAGCCGGCAATTCCCAGTTGGAGCAGGGCAGACTGACTGCGGATCCAGTCAACCAGAGCGAGAACCTTCTGGACTTCGTAACCTGTCATGGTTCTCCCCAGAATGAAGGCGGGACGATGCAGGAATTCCCGATGAGTGAGATTGGCTCGCTGGTGTCGCTTGGACATGTCACGGCTGATCAGAGCGGGGACAATGACGTTCACCCCGGAAGCGGCCAGCTGTAATGGGAGTTGTGACTCGGATGCGATTCCTTCGACCAGTCCACAAAGCTGTTCGGGAGTATGTGCGACATCCGACAGCACAATAGCCCAGGCAATGGCTGGCTGCTTCGACTTCAAATAGAGTCCTTCTCCATGTACTCCGCCAAACACAGGCCAGCGGACACGATGAATTTCCGTGCCGGCATTTTCTCCGACCAGGCTGGATTGATCAGTTGTAGCGACAAGTTCCAGAGCCGTGAAAGGGATTCTTTCATCAACCAGTCCGAGGGAAGATTTCAGTTTCTGGTGAGCAATACCCCGCTGCGGCTCAGACAGGTCGAATGCTTTGTGACGGGTTTCCTCCAGCCGTTTGAGCAGAAATGCATCACACTCTTCAACGAGCCGGGAGGCTATGTCACCTTCCCAGGTCAGCGGCTCGGTGCCAGGCAGCGGTTGTGCCCAAAGTGGAACACAAGAGAACATGAGAGCAATCGTGGAAACCAGCAGAACTCGCATCAGTTCATCCTTACCTTCGTTCAAAATGAGGGCTGATAGCTAACCAGTACTGCACCGACAGTCAGTGGAATCAATGATGAGACATGACGGGGATTTCGTGAATGAAAAGATCCCCGTTGCGGAGCAGAACCGTGATCTGATTGTGACTATCATTGGCCAGTAATGCCACTGGATGAGCGGGGAGAGACGCTTCGGCATCCAGTAGCAGTCCCAGTTTATCATCCTCTTTCTGATAAATCTGCCAGCGTTCGGACGTCCGGACGACCAGGCGGCCATCTCGTAAAAACGTAGCCACCGGATTTTCGAGAGAGGCCGAGATCCCGGAAACTTCATCAGGCCAGTACATGCTTCCGCCAAACTCGTGCATCAGGGCGATCCGGGGAAAAGTCTGCTCCGTGGAAGCCACAATACCCCGAATCATCTGATCAAGCTCAATGATCTGCATCTGGCTTTTGGCCGAATTCCAGATGCAGAGTTTATCATTCAAGCCAAAATAGACCCGCTCTCTGCGGACGGTCATGGGGACGGGGACAAACATGGGGGCTTCACCAATCTCCGGCAATTGTGAGATCAGTGAGCGGTCAGACTGAATCGCTCCGTGATGATTCAGGCAGACCAGAGAGAGGTCCCGGCGTAGCACCCAGCAGAAAGAGCTACTCTTCTGATAAGTGATACCGATCGCATCATCGGGGAGCCAGCCTGGTGTTTCTGCGTTGGCAGCAGGAAAATTATTGGTCGCTGGCATGTATTTTCGTGAGAGTGGTGGTCCACCCAGCGGAAACACCGCCAGCTCTCTGTTTTTTTCCACATAGGTAAGAAATACGGGAGCATCCCGCAGCATGTGTGAACTCCAGGAGAAGCACTGAAATTGATGAGGAGAGTCCCAGGCTGTTCGTGCGATGGATAGTTTCTGGGAGGTATCTCCCGCTGCGATAAAACCGTTTTCAATCGTCAATGCGGTGTGCCAATTCACACTGGAATTGAGACTGCTCTTCATGACCAGCCGGGGAGCATTCGTCTGGAATGTCCTTGGGTTTCTCGCGGCACGAAGGGGAACGAGCCGCTTGACTGATGGCTTCTGGCGATTTGCTTCTCGATATCGTTTACAGTCGCGGGAGTGGAGTTTATCGTGCTTGGCAAGATTCTCCAGAACTCCTACCAGCCGTGCGTTCTGCTGTTGTTGAGGAATCATCAGCTCTCGGGCGGCGATAACACGAGCAGTGTCCTCAAACTGATCTCGCAAATTCCCTTCAGTGCAGTGGTTGGCATGACGGACGAGAATCTCCAGAGACTCCGCCAGCTTTTGTGGAAAGGGTTCGTCCTGGATTTTCAGCAGATAATCTCGGACATCATCATGCCAGAAGTTGCGTGACATCAGATTGAAGCCTTCATCCAGACAACGGTTTGCCTGAACAGAGTAGGGCCAGCCGGACTGCAGAGTTGTCAGGGCCCGTGAAGGATCGTGCAGTCGTTCTTCTTCAAGTCTGGCGGCATTGATGCGGTCCTCTTTCTGTAAAGAAACTTTCACTGCCTGCTCGTAGAATTCTCTGGCAAGATCCAGCTCTTCCAGCTTCTCGTATAACTCTCCCACCCGCTCGTGATTTTCGAGTTTCAGGTACAACTCGATCGCTTCCTGAAACTGGCCAGCCCGTTCATAACATCGAGCCGCTTCCTGGGGATTGGAAAGTTTATCGCGATAAATGACCGCCGCCTCACCAAAGAATCCGCCCTGTTCCAGGGTACGGGCAGCCAGAGAGAAATCGCCCAGCAGGTGAGCATAAATGTACGCAGCTCGCCGGTAGCGCTGCAGTTGAATTTCCCTTAACGCCAGTTCTCGATAGCGCTCATAAAGACGAACCGACAGATCCATCGGGAGATCCCACACATCTCCAAAACCGGAGGCCCCGAACAAACCTGCCAGACTGAATTCGATCAGACTGGGCATAAGTGATGAGGAACCGGAATCGATTCCCGGTTGAGTTCCCTGAGCGGTCGGAATGGCGAACTTGAGTCCATGATCCGGATCATCCTTCAGCATCTTCATCAGCTTTTCCACCGCTCGACGCCGGGCATCGGTCACGTCGGCAATGTTTTTGAGGACATTCTGGCTCCAGTCCTGCATGTGATTCACCCATGTCTTCTGAGAAGCTGTCGGTGGTGCCAGTTGAGCGATTTTATGAGCCAGATAAGCCAGCGGAAGTAGTCCCAGACTTGGGATCATGCCAGCAATGCGGGCCGCCATGCCTGCTGCCTGTCCAATGCCTGAACCAATTTTGGATAACCCGCCTGGCTTGTTCTTCTGATCTTTTTGTTGGGAAGGGGAACGCTCTTTTCCCTTAAACATACCCGTTAATGCGGTTGACATCTTCCCGAGCATTTTCTGTATGGAAGCGGTCATCGAGGAAGAACCTGGCGCAATTTCTTTAGCGCGGGCCCCAATGCCGTCTGCCATCTGCTGGTAGACTTCTTCCATAGTGGGTGGCTCAAGAGGGCCAATACTGTGGATCCGCGAATTGAGATAGAGATCAGGCTCGGCAGAATCCCAGCGGATTTCTCCTACTTCCAGAGGACGAAGCAGATCAGCAATCTGCGCAAAATCGTATTGCTCGCAGGCGATCAATCCGGAAGTCGGGTGCCAGACGTAAGCTGCGATCTCAGGATCCAGCAGGCTGGGCCACTCTTCATCGAGCACAGGTGGAAAGAGTTCGGAGCGTACCGGCAGAAAAACTTTCTCTGCAATTCTTCCATAGGCAATGACATTCGCAGGTGTGGTGCTGATCTTCCCGGGAAAAGAGGGGACCACCACTCCTGCGGGTGAAGGATCGCTCGTGGAACGGGGGACGATCAGCAGTGGAGCGTTCTCGTTGATACAAAGCAGGCGCAGTGTCTCCAGCCAGTCCTCTGCTCGAACACCGGGAATAAACCAGGCCAGCTGTTCCCGCACAGGATGCCGTGTCGACTTCAGTTTTAGAGTGACCGCATTCACAACCAGCTCCTGACAATCGGCTTCAGATAACGTTCCAGAATTGTTGTACCGGGCTTTTGTCTGCTGATCACCAATAAAGTATTCAATGCCAAAGTAGATGCCATCGGAAGTCACACCGGAAACATCCTGATCATCCAGTACGAAAGTGATTTCCGGCAGAGAATGATCCGATCCACGCAGGTGGAGCAATCCACGAGAGTCGAGAATCATCCACCCGCCTTGTGGAAATTCAATCCGCTGAAACTTGTACTTGGCCTGATCAGGAGCGGTACTCTGGCCAAATTGGAAATCCTGCCCCTCAATGGTTACCCCTGCCGACTTGAACTGCATGCGGTGCAGTCCCAACAAGATGAATTCCCGAAATTCATCACGGATTTTGAACTGGATTTGACCTTCTTTGTTGATCCGAACTCCCTGCATTGTATTTCGGTATGTTCTTAACTTCACATTCTCTGTGACCCAGGAATTGTTCAGGGCATCCCCCAGGTCACTCCCATAAAGTTTGTGTGGTTTCATATCCGGTAATTGCCATGTCATCCAGGAGACACGGTAATAACCGTTTTTTTCAGGAACGGCGATGCGTTGACCATCACAGCAGAAAACGGGAGCGCCTTCCTGAGGCAGGGGAATCGATCCAAGTACAGACTTGGAATCTCCATCCACTTTGAAGACAGAGCCCTGCCGATTCACAGCCACTGGACAACCTAACGCAGGGCAATCGGCAATGGCCAGGATGTCCGACTGGGCATAGGAACCTGCGGGTAAAACTGTTGTATAGGTTGGAACTCCATCTGCAAAACTGAGAGCGAGGATGTGCTGATATTCATTCTTGAAAAATCGCCCACTGAGGTGTTGATAAGGAATGGACACATCCCGACAGACTTCCCGACCAGTAGACAGATCGATCGCTGTCAGGTTTCTCCGCTTCTGATCGTACAGACAGACCACAGACTGCAGGAAGAAAATGTGAGTGCAGGTCTGGGGGGGCCTGGCGATAACGTTGACCTCTGTCTCTCCACTGCTGAGGTCGACCTGAATCTGATGCAACGGGGTGGTTCCAGGAGTTCCGATAATCAAATCAGCCCAGTTGTTCAATGCATCATGCCTGGCTCCCAGAATCCGCTTGGTAAGAGGAATCTTGTCAGATAACTGCAACGCTCCCCGTTTTCGATCATCCCAGAGAGTGAGTCGGCAGTCGTGAGTAATGGCCAGCAGTTGAGTTGCATTGGCCAGGTCTCCCAGCAGGAAGGCAGCGTAGGGATGGACCTGATGACTAAGACGCAGTGGAAATGGTTCCATGTGGCAGATGGCAGGGAGATCGGGATTCTGTCTCGAATCAATCAGTTTCGGCCGCTTTGCGGGGGACGCATACAGCAAATCCAGATCGACTTTCGCCTGCTTGAGAATCCGGTCCCCCTGAGGAGTCCAATGCAGAAATCGGATCTCTCCCTTCCTATCAACAGTGATCAAAAACAGTCGTGCCACGCGAATGTTCCGCAGGCTTTCTCGCAGGCCTTTGTCGAGGGCTCCTGCAGGGGATGTAATCAGGATCAGATCGGAATCGGGTTCCATGTTTTCCATCAGCTGGGGCAGAGCTGCTCCCGGATGCAGATCCGGCGTGATTACTGCCAGATGAGCCTGCAGCTCTTCAAGTGAATTGGCTGCGAACTGTTCCACGTCCGATCCGTTCGCCCGGTAAAGCGAGATTTCATCCGTCCGGGAAGGATTGACCAGCACAGACAACCCTGCTGCGGTCGCAAACAGACGGGGCACTCCCCACATCCGAATGCCCATATCCTGCAGAACAATCTGTGTGTGGAACGGATTGGCTGGGGGCTTTTCCCGTCGAATATACAACGCTTCATTCATCGCCAGGCGGGTCATCAGCACATCGGTGTCATTGGCCAGTTCGCTGAGCAATAACCGGTCATATGGTCCGCGATTCGTGATATCCGAAACGCCGCCCACTGGAAGTTCCGTCTCTTCCAGCAGATGCTGCGGAAAGTGGAGAATCCCGGCCAGATGATGCGTGAGTTTAGCCAGGCCACTGAATTCCTCATCGCTTTTCAGCGATTTCAGAAACTGGACTGGTGTCAGCACTTCCGGTTCGGGAAGCGCCAGCTCGCTGTCTTCCTGAAAATCAGGAAGCACTTCCAGACCAGTCAGCTGGCGGGATTTCAATCTCCCCGGTGTCATGCGTCGAATAGCATCCCGCAACTGTCGCCCGAAGGTTGAGCGATCAGCCCGCATCGCTTCCTGTTCCACAGGTTGCAGCAGAATCTCCGGGAAAACAGGGGAACGCAGTTCCTTGTGCAGAATGCTGGCCGAAGGGCTGCTGTTCTCCTTTTGAAACTGCTCGGAAAACATGTCGAGCAGAATCGCTTTGGAGGTCGTGTTGGCAGGGGAATCCAGAAATAAGCGATGCAGATCCGTAAATTGAGCGATTGCTTTACGACGTGCCCGCGCGCGGGCCGCATCTGCAATGTTTGTTTCATCAGCTCCTTCGAGTTGATCGAAAATCCCCAAAGCCAGTTCCTCACTCCAGTCCTTTCGACACGCCGCCAGTACCAGCAGAGTGATGGAGAACGGAGGCAACCGCCGGGCGGTCGACTGGCGATAAATCAGAGTCAGTTCTTCGCGAAAGACAATGGTTCGGCCATCCGTCCATGTCACTGCTTCTCCTGCTCCACTCCATTGCCAGAAACTGTTCTGGCGTTGGCGAAGGTAGTCCCGGGTCAGCTCATTCATGACAAGTTCCCCTCATCAGTCACCTGCCGGAGGGTTCTCCGCACGGACTGCCGGGTGGCAGGGACAAACTGATCGGGTTCGATGACTTCGGCGGGTCGATCTGGAAACAGAATGGCGAATTGACCTGACTCCAGATCGAGCCGTTCCCGAATGACTTTAGACGTCACTTGGGGTGACCACCTCCAGCCAGCCTGAATTGCCAGCCCACTTTCCAGGACGAATCGTTGGCACAGCAAAGCAGGGAGTGGCGTGCCGATCACCAGGACATTGCCATCTGATGAGGCAGCATACTGGCAATGTGAAAAATTGATTTTCAGATTGGATTCCACAAATACCAGCCAGCTGTCCAGCGAACACATCAGGGCGGAACTGGGGCGATACTCTGAGCTGCGAACCAGTTGAATCTGGACCGGAGCAGGGCAGCGGCCCGGATAAGAGGCTGCTGGCAGGCTGATGGGAACAAGGTCCTGCAATGATTGCCAGGTCAGCTCTGGCAGTTTGCGTGAAGGGAGCAGTTGGCGACGTGAGCGGAGGACAGGGAGCCCTTCATGATTCTGTTCCACCAGCCACCATTCGGCCTGTGGCAGGCTGTTTTGCAGTGTATGCGAATCCGTATCCGGGCAGAGCCAGTACAGTCCTTCAGCGGTCGCCATCTTCAACCCGGTCCGATCTCGCAGTTTCCAGACTGCAGGCAGATCGGCTGGCCTGAGCGATGCTAGCCAACTGCCGATTCGGATGTCGTTGTGAGTTGTTGCCACAATTCGCTGATCCGTTCCTGAAGATGTTGACGGGAGGTATCATTCTCGACCCACTGCAATCTCTCGCTGATCAACCCCAGTTGATCCTTCAGATAGGCAAGATCACGAGGACTGGGGTTGCGTTCCCAGCGTTCTTGCAGATTCTCCACATCCCGGGCCAGCAACTCTGGATCAACCTGGTCTCTGGGCCGGGATCGGGGATGAATGGCGACCGCTTCGTTCACTTCGGTATTGATCACATCATCTACCAGTGAGGCCAGCACTTCCTGCTGCTCTTCGTTATCCCAGGTATAACGCAGCACCCATAAGTCGGAGCGATGGGCCACCTGCCTCCCGCACTGAATGGCACTGGCGGCGATCAGTCTCTGGAATTTCACCGCTCGACGATCACTGACAGAAAATCCGGCGTGTCGAAATCGATGGATCAATTCGATGTAGACCTGTTGAATCGGAGTCAGATCCACATCAAAAGTTGCCTGCTGCAATTGCTCAAGTTCTTCAATGCGAATCCGGTCCGTTGCGGTCTCCTGTCCGGCAGCATCAAGCCGCCAGCCGGCATCGAGAACCGCTCCCAGCTGCTCGAACGGGACGTTGTCGCAGGTGACTCGCAGCAGGAAACGGTCGAACAAAGCAGCCAGAGCAGTATCTTCTGGAAGATGATTACTGGCTCCTACCACCATCAGTGTTGGCAATTTGCGGAATTCCCGCCCACGACGAAAGACCCGCTCGTTTAATGCCATCAGCAGGGAATTCAGAATGGCACTGTTGGCATTCAGCAGTTCATCCAGAAACACCAGCGTGGCTTCAGGAAACATACCTTCGGTGTTCGTGATCAGTTCCCCTTCCCGCAGGCGGCGAATATCAAAAGGGCCAAACAGTTCATTGGGTTCGGTAAAGCGGGTCAGCAGATAGTCGAACATCTGGCCATCGACCAGTCGAGCCAGAGCCTGCACGATCGCACTTTTGGCCGTCCCGGGAGGGCCGTACAGAAAAACGTTTTCCCGTCCGATCAGTCCGATCCCCAGCACGTCGATCACTTCGTCTTTACCAACAAACATGCTTTTCAGTGGCTCCAGCAGGCCGGACTGGAATCGCCGCACGATCTGCTGAAATTCCGCATTATTCTCCGTCATTCAAAGTACCTTCCGTTGAAATTCTCATGAGCTGATGATCTTTTTCGAGCAGCGTTTGTATTTTTCCGGGAAGCATCTGAGGGCAACTGACTTCAGCTCTTAAAGCGTCCAGAACAGGCTCGTAATTCAGGCGTTCAGTCTGCTCTGTGGCGAGGATCCGATCCAGATATTCGAGCCGTAATGACCGGCAGCCCAGGATGATATCTACAACCTGAGTGTCGATTTCCAGCGAACCAATTCCCACGGAGGACAACGGCCAGGAGCGGGCAACTTCCAGCAGCGGTTGTTGAACATCAGCAGGCATTTCGGCTGCATTGGCCAGACGAATCAACTGCGGCAGAAATCGCAATGCGACATCCATTGAGTAGAGAGCTCGAAGCTGCAGCGGGTTCGCTCGCATTTCGCGATTCAGTGGTGCGAAGCTGGAATCCAGAAACAGCCTTGCTAACTGGTAAAGCTGCAAAAGTCCTTCCAGCCCGATTTCAGGATCAAACTCAGGGGGGTGTCCTGGAAAATCCAGTCGACTGATTTCTTCCAATTCAATCAATTGCTGACGGGCCAGCGGCATTGCGTGCGGCAGTTCTGCAGGTAATGGAGCGACCCGTAACCTGCCCGTTTCCCGCAGGTCGTTCAGAAAAATTACAAGTTGCTCATCAACCGACATGGCACCGCGCCCTGTGTGTTTGTCTATTATCCTGCTGCATTGTGACAGACATCACACACGACTGCCAGTGAAGGATACTGGGCCGCTATTCCACAACCAGTACACCGTTCATAATTTTCCAGTGCCCTGGAAAAGTGCACAGAAATGGATAGTTCCCCGGAGTTTTCGGCACCTGAAAATAGATGGTGAACATGTCGTGTGGCAGGACGACATCGCAATAGGCCAGGATGTTCGGGGATTCCGGAACATAATGCCGCAGCACAGCTTCAGGATCCGCGATCCCCTGATCGCTCAGATGCCCAACTTCCTCCAGGCAACCGGGCTGGACCAGGACCCAGTTGTGGGGTACGACATCCGGATTGGAAAGGGTCAACTCCAGCGACTCACCGGCTCTGGCACGCAAGACGGGTGTGGCATAGGACAGATTCGAACCGGTCTCAATCATGATCCGTCTTGCTTCCTTGATTCGTTTCGTGTGGGGATTGGGAATACTGCGTGTGGCCATCGCCAGATCGGCCAGAATTGGATGGGGGAGAATCTGCTTTCCACTTTTCACATAACCGGGGTAACGGGCAAAATCTTCATCCAGTTCATGAGCGGTGATGAACATTTCCCGTTTGTTGGCTGATCCGGTGTGAAGCCGGAGATGGAGCTGATTGACCGGTTGCAGTTCCGGGATTTCCAGGAACAGCGTTCTGTCATCAATCAGATGAGCTGACTGGATCACGAGATGATCATGTCCTCGCATCCCATAGTGAGCAGCGGAGAACTCCGGAGAACCGTATCCTGCGGAATAGCGGTAATTCCAGCACTGGGCAAAATGATTCTCTGACTTCTCCACAATCGATTTTTCCAGAGGAGTGGAAAAACGAATCAGCACCCCGTTCCGATGCAGGTGGAAGTCGAGCGGATATTGCTCTGGTTCGGCCGTCACCCGCCTTCGCTCAAAACAGCCATCATCAGGAGTGTAGGAACCCCAGCCCTGCATGCCGGTCACATACAATTCCCCGTCAGAGAGGGAAAAGCGTCCTCGATGAGCACCGGAACGAAATTCTCCGGGCAGGGGAACGACTGCTCCCTGCAGTTGACCATGCACTTCATCATGCAGCAGAAGAAATCCTGCTCCTGTCCCAAAGGAGAAGTGCAGCATGCGACGATTCAGGACACTCCATTTTCTGCTTACAATTTCAATCTGTCCTCCACTCGAGTTGTCAACTCCTCGCGGCAGGTAAACCAAGGGCAGGTCAGGACGGTTTCCATCACGCGGTCCACCGAATCCAAAATAAGGGACACGGTCTGCATCGCTGGCTTTCATGGCACAAATCATGGAAGCTGGCGTCCAGCTCCCTTCCGAGCAGGGGATCGTAATGATGCCTTCTGAATGCAGGCCAATCCCGTCCGGATTCCGAAAGCCAGTGGCAATGACTTGAGCGGACCGACCATCGGGCGAAATTCGCACCACACCCTGATTTCCGGATGCGGTATAGAAATTCCCGGCGGCATCCCGTTCCAGTCCGCAGATAAAATCGTGACCTGCGGGGGAAGTGATGAAAGCGGAACTGAAACATTCGTAGAAATCCGCTTCGGCATCACCATTCAAATCGTGAAGTCGGGTGATCTGATCCCGTCCCAGCACAAAGATCCCGTCCGCATCAATCCAGATTCCCTGCGGATGATGCAGACCAGAGGCGAACCGTTTCCATTTCGCAGTTTTCGAAGGGTATTCAAAGTCCGTCACCCGCCACACATCTCCCTGCATGGTGCAGACGAGGGCAGAGCCATCCGGCAGAAATGCATGTCCGCCGCAAAACATCAGAGCATTCCAGGGATTCGTGAAGGGGAGGCCGATCCGATCAATCGCCCAGGGGGTTTCCGATCCCAGACTGATTTCGGTTTCCATTATTTCCGGCCATTGAACGGGCGGATTCTGGATTCGTTCCCGCAGCGAATGTTCCGACTTCCGCACCAGTTCACGCGACCACTTTCCATCCTGATAGACCGGCAAATCGAGCCATTCTTCTCCCTCTTTTTCATAAGCAAAACAGATCTGCTTTCCGACACGATAAAAGCCACGGTATCGGAATGAGTCCGGCAATGATTCCGGTAAATCTTTCGTCTGCACTTCCCCGGATGGCTTCAACCCTCCCAGAAAACCATGACGGAATGATTCGAACTGCACAAATCCACCAGACCAGCTGGCCACATAAGCCCGTTGATCAGGATCAAAACAGAGTGTTTTGTCAGGCGTCTCGTCGATGTGTATGCAGACCGCACGGGGGACGGTCTGTTTCCCATTTCGAAAGACTCCGCTCATCACACTTCCGAGCACTGTCTGGTTCCAGCGATCATCTGCCCAGACCGTATCATCCTGATTCCCCCAGTGCCCCAGCGTTCCGCCATCCAGTCCGGGATACTCCTGCATCACGGGAGGAATCACTTCCTGAGTGGAAAAGTAATCCGCCTCCTTGGCATAGAAGTCATAGACACGGTCGCGATTAACATGATGCTCCCAGCTCGGCCACAACTCCGGCTCCAGAGGTTCCCGCGTGTAAGGAAATTTTGCTGGTCCCTCACGATGTGCCACGGCATGGAACAACAGCTGATCCCGTTCAGCGATGGGTATTTCCTTGTCTGTGCCGAGTGACAGCAGAAAGGCAAACAGATCGGACTGATCCTGATGGCTCATCACGGCGGCCAGATTATCCGGCATCAGTGAACCGACTTCTTTCTCGGCCTCGATCTCTTCCGCAGCAAATTTCCGTTCCTTGAGATTTCCCTCAACGACCGTTTTGAGCACGATCTGCTTCTCGTCCCGGCTCACGACAAAACCCTGATGTGTCAGACCATTCAAATCCACCAGCAGATGAGCGACAAACTCCGGCTTGACGGTTCGCTGAGGCCAGAAAATGGACTCGATGATTTCCTGCGGCTTCCGTTCCCGAGCCAGACGGGACAGATCGGGGCCGATTTCTCCACCCTGTTTTCCAATCTTGTGGCAGGAAACACAGGCAGTCTTGGCTCTGGCAAAGACCATCAATCCACGATGCCGATCACCTTTTTCATTTGCCTCTGTCAGAGCCGCCTGCACAGCTTCTGCTGAGTACTCGGGAATGCTGCCCGAAGGTTCGGAATGCCCGGAATGATCATGTTCAGAGTGTCCGTGCCCAGCATGCAGTGAGGAATCAGGAGTCCAGAGAACGAGGGTCTGATCTGTTTTTACAGGGATTTCCTCAGTCGCTGCGGAAGGAGTCTGTATGCCTCGGGACAGATGGACCCAGGCAATTTCTCCCCGGCAGCCGAGGGTTCCTTCAACCAGTCGACCGATCCCCAGGCCGCCGGGCTGAGCAGCGCGATTCTGGGACTGGATCTGCTGGTCGGCAACCTGCTTGCCATCCACAAACAGTTGCACCCTCTGAGGTTCATAAATCATACCCAGCCGATGAACCTGCCCATCACAGATCTTCATTTTCGAGCGGACATGATCTGGCTGACAGCCAGGCAGATAAACTGTTAACTCCCCGCTGCCGTTCATCGAGAACAGTTCCCAGTGCTGGCCGGAACGCTTCTCCTGATGAGCGACAAGAATGTTGTATCCCTGAGCATCTGGCAAGTTGGCGACACACTCCAGCGTAAAAGGAGGGGTTCCTAATTCAATGTTTCCCGGCAGCAGAACTCCCGGCATTTTGTGTGAGACTGATGGCTCAGAAACAGCCAGTGTCCGATACTTCGGCTTCGGACCGGGTGCTGTGCCGTCCAATTGTGCTGTCAACCAGTGCAGCCCGTCCAGATTATCCTGCAGTCTCTCGGCGACATCGTCCTGCGTATGACCAATGATGCCGATCGGTCCTGCATATCCAGAATCCCGAATGATTTTCAGTAACGGCAGGTCAAACTCCCCCGCTCCCAGCGGAAGAATCTTCTGGCCAATCTGATCTCCGTTTCGAGTCATCCCATTGAGATTCAGGCAGAGCAGATAGGGTTTCATCTTCTCCAGAACATCGGCGAAGTCATCAATGTGTCCATGACCATGATGCAGGTTGTAGACAATGCCGACATGCTCGGCCTGATGATGACGTCTCAAGTATTCGCAAACCGAGATCAGATTTTGGGGTTCTCCTCCCCAGCCTCCATGATTGTAGAGCCCCAGCTTGCAACCCAGTCCCCGAGTCCGTTCAACAAGCGGGAGCATGGCTT
>JAGQQT010000004.1 GCA_020426065.1 Planctomycetaceae bacterium
GATCCGTACATCAGCGGCTTGAATGATCTTCTGCACGACTTCCCCGGGCATGTGCTGCGGCAGGTCATCAAAGATGTTGTTGCCGGTTTCGCTGATCTGCCCATTGCTCGATCCCAGGGGTTGAAAACGTGGCATTTCCTGCTCATCGACAAACACCGACTCGGAGAACATCTCCTTCGGGCGAACCCACAGACCATGTTCGCCGTACTCCTGCCGGTAGACGATTTGTTCTTCCAGCGTTTCGCTGTGACGGGCTGTGCCAATGACAGTGTATTCGTTCCCCTTATAGTGACGGTAGCGACCGGGTGTGACTTCATTCATGCCTGTACCTTCCATCGCAGTAACTCCAACAGATTCACGTCGTCGTCCGTCCCGATCCACAACTTGACGCCATTCTTCAAGTGGACCACAACGCAGTCTCTTCTCAAGAGGCTCGACACCCAACCGCCTCGGATGCTGTCGTGAGTGGGGTATGTACCCCCGGCCCTGGAGGCGATCGCTCCGCAGGAGTCCTGCTTCGCTACGCTCCGCGGGTTTCAAATAGATGAAAACATTTAAAGATCATATTTAAGCTATGGTACCATGTTAAGGAGCAGGTCAATCGAAGAACGGCAGCCCGGATTTCCGCAGCAGAAACGGAGCGACGTTCAACCCGGCCTTGGCCTCATCTCATTCTCCTCCAGTACGACAGTCTTGGTCGGCTCCAGCACACAATCGAGCCGTCGCAGCAAGGTAAACGGAAGAATGACCCGCCCATATTCGGACTGCATGTATTCCCCTACATCAGGTCAGCCACCGACCCGATAAAGGACGAATGATTCTGATGATTCATAATGGAAAAAGTTTTCGAAGGTGAATTCGAGCGTAGTCAATCTGGGAGGAGTCTCCGGAGCGGGCAGAGCAAAACGCCGAGTCACCAAGAATAGACTTTTTACCTTAATACAGAACCGATTGCCACTCGGGACGGTGGGAGGTGGCGAGTGCATTGTGGATCAATCTGGGTGATTTCAACTGCATCGACACCGCGTCTGTTGAAGCTCCTGATGATATCAGTTCCATAGGATATCGGATTCTGGAAATCCTGGGATCCGGGGGAACCAGACTCAGAACAAAGAACAAGAGTGTTTCAAATGCTTGGTGTGATTCTTCACTTTGAGATCTCAGTCCGCAGCCATGCTTTTGCAAACTGCCAGTTCCGCTCGGCGGTGCGAAGAGGAATTCCGAGGGTTTGAGCGACTTCAGTCATCTTCAGCCCCAGAAAAAATCGAAGTTCGACAAGCGTGACCAGATCCGGCCACTCATGGCGCATTCGACACAAGGCTTCGTCGATGCTCAGGACGAGATCTGTCTGCTGTTGCTTGTCTGCCAGATCTTCTGGTAGCTGTATGGGAAATTTTCCTCCGCCCCGCTTAACTGCCCGACGTTTGCGGGCGTAGTCCACAAGAATACGCCGCATCGCTTCGCCAGCAGCTGCCAGAAAACGTGATTTCGCACCGTCTTCCTCCATAATCCACGTATTGGATGTCTGCATACGAAGATAAGCTTCGTTGACCAGCGCTGTGGGAGAAAGCGTGTGGTCTCGCCGTTCATTCGCTAATTGAAATGCTGCGATTGTGCGAAGCTCGTTGTAAACCTGAGCAAAAGAGGGATCTGAGCACATATGAATCACAATTCAACGCTTCGAATGCCTGATTCTTTTCTGCGAACGCTAATTTGTGACCTAATGAACAGGCACTGTGAACTCATTTCCAGCACCAAGGCTAGTTAATTTTGCTGTGAGTGATGTGACTTTGTCAAGACTTTAGGAAAAATGGCAATTTTCCTGGCGGGATAATTGTGTCGATTGCGCACATGTTCTTATGTGAATGACACTGATCGCCTGATTGTACAGCCTATGGCTTCCGCAGATCTTGAGGCACGGTCCATCACATAGATCTTCATTTCTGTCGAGATTACATCATAAGACCTTGCAATGTCGACATTTATGTCGTCATCTGGAGATTCGAATGCCTGGGCCTTCTCCCCTGAGCTTCATACAAAAAGCGCTGTCACGAGGAAATGTACAAAAGAAAATAAAGGGTCGACGCAGGTTTCAGCGTAACTGGAGTCAGGCCTCAAATGTTCAGTGTCTGGAGGACCGACTTTTGCTCTCGGCAGGCGGTCGCTTTGTGACCGACGCCCTTCAGAGCGGAATTCTGGCAGACTTCCAGCAGCAACTCGATCTCCGGGTCTTCAACGCCCCAGCTCCACTCATTGGCACGCAACTGCTGACCAGCCCCACTGGTCGGATCATGTCAGCATTAAGTAATGACCTGGGTGATCTGGAGATCGTCACAAATTCCGGTGATGGCGTGATTCAGCCCGATGACGTTACGCAAGGTCTGATTCGCTCACTCGAAGAAGTCACCATTCCACGGATGTCTTATGGAGAAGTCAACCGGTGGTTAATTGACAACTATGACTCGATGCCTTCGGATGGAGCATTTCTTATCAGTTTTGAAGGTTGGCCATCGGTATTTCATCTGGACGGTTCCTACTTCGGGGGCGGTTCAGGCACCGATCTGTATCAGTTCCTTGTTGGAGGTGTCACACGTGATTATGTCGATCTCGACCTGGCACTTGGTGCAAGCTCTGCCTTGTCGATTGACATAGGAGGTGAAGATGCCATCGACCTGGATGTGGCATGGTCGATGCTCATCACGGTTGGGGTTACGGATACTGGCTACTACCTGCCCGACCTGATCGGCACAGAGTTGCTGGTCGATTATAACGCTGAACTGAATCCACTTTATTTTAACAGTGGGATTGGGCGAGTTGGTACTTTTATCGGGCAGTTCCGACGCCCTGAAGCTCCTTTAAACAATCAGACCTCATTCTACGGGAGCTACTCAGTAGATTTTACAGGTCCTGATGATGTTTTCGAACCAGGTGTTGTGGGAGGTGTTATCGGCTCAGGTCACTTCACAGGTGAAGGGGCGGCTCGTTTTCAGGTTGATGCTTCGTTCGTACCGAATGCCGATGGATCCCCCAATCTTAATGCTGAGCGAAATCTCAGAGTGATGACAAATATTGTCATTCCTTACAAAGCTGCCGGGAATTCGACGGATGTATTCGAGAACACGCCTGAAGGTTACGTGCAAACGTCCTACCTGGCGGACGCGCCAGAGGTCGCTTTTAACGATATCGAAGTTGATTCGGCCATGTTTTATGGCAGCCTGCTTGGTCCAGCCCTTCGAGCGTTCTATGAGCGTGCCAAACCGTTCTACGAAATCACAGATACACTGTCCAAGCCGCTGCCTTTCATCGGTGATCATGTCAAAAACGCTAACGGCGGGGGGCTCTCGCTGCTGGATGCTGCAAGGGTTGCACTGGGTTCTGGTAGTCCAGCGATTCAGCAGACCATTGCGTCAATCGATACCTTGAATGCACTGAAATCCGTGTACGACATTCGCGTCGATAGCGAAGAGAACTTTGCAATGGGTCGTGCAGTTATCGGATTCAAACAATCAGTTCTGAAGCCCAAGCCGGCCCCAACAGTCAGTGTTCCCGTCAATGGTGCACCAGCGGGTGAGTCGAACTATCAAAGCGTGTTTCCAGCAGATCGGACGAGTCGGACTCAAACCAGCAATTCCAATTATCAGACCGTGTTTCCTGTTCCGGATCCCGAGAAAAAGCAGAGCACACGCAGTAAGATTGTCGAGAAGCTGACGGCATCGGTTGGAGGATCTCTTGGTGCTGGAGTGCGGTTTCCACTTGCAGAGGACCCAAACGCTGTCCTTCGTCTCCTGACGGGCGATTCGTCCGTTGACTTTTTCACACTGGCAGTGGATTTCTCGCTCAGCATTTCTCCCGGTTTTTCGATTCCGATTGTCCCAGGTTTTGTGAACATCGACGCAGGTTTGAGCGTCAGCCTGATCCTCGATTTAGACTACGGAATTGATGCATACGGTTTCTCTGCATTTACGAGTGCACTTGACCTGACTTCATTAGATGCATTTGCTGCGAGCTTGGATCGTCCGAACCTGATCAATTTGCTGGATCAAGGGATCTATTTTGATGACCATAATCCGTTTACTCGGCCACCCGCCGGCAGTGATGAGGAGCCTCTGGTTGATGGCGAAAGAGTGAGTGCCTCATTTCGAGGGGCGTTCAACACTTCACTCGCTGAAGATATGAGCGCATCGCCAATTTCGGGACTCATTTTCAAAGTCACAGATGCGTCTGTCTGGAGGCATAAAATTGATCCCCAGACAGGTCTGCTTTTGACTCCATTTCTGATTGCAGTTGATCCAGGCAAATTCAATGTAGAATTAATGACCGTCGTTTCGATCGACTTCACGAACAATCAGTTTATCGTGACGCGGGATCCCAATGGATTGAAGTCCCACCTTGCCGGAGCTGTGATCTCAACGCGTGGTGAAGGGTGGAGTGCTGCTGATCCGGTTGGGCTAAAAGCTGAGAAAGCTGAATTGACGTTTAGTCTTGGGGTAACACTGGGAATATCATTCGGGGCGAAAGCCGCGGGTGTGGATATATCGGCTGGGGTTGGTGGTCGGATTGCTGCAAACATACTTCTGGATCTGAATGATTTGCCGGAACCAGTTGGCTGGGAGGTCGACACGCTGTTGCCTGCTTATCCGGTCGTCTTTTCAGAGACTGATTCCGCCTATGTCCTGGATCCAGAGCAGTTCAGGTACGATGGCCGTGTTCGCCTGAATGAGTTTAAGCAGGCAGTAACGCTTGGTGGTCCGCAGGCATTGCTCAATTCCAGTGGAGAGTTTGTGGCTTCCGTTTTCCTGAAGGCCACTGCTCAACTCGGTCCCGTTGTGCTGTTCTACAAAGAGTACACGTTTATTGACCGTGTACTCATGAGCTGGAATTTTCCGAGACGAACTGATGAGAAGCTCCTGTCAGGAGCGGTCATTCAGAAACCGATTCTTGGTGAGGTGGATGAGGACGGCAGCCTCAAATTGTTTATCGGCCCTGACTCAGATCGTCGTCTCTACGCTCGTGGAGATGGAATCGAAACCGATTCACTGATCAACGAGAAGGTCATGATCCGTTCTCTTGGTGTGTCTACAGGCGGGATTGGTGAGGATATCGAAGTTCTCATCATAGGGGATAATGATGATCCTGAGAGCTTTAACGCAAAGCAGATATTCCGGAATGTTAAGAGAATTACGGGGAATGGCGGAACAGGCAACGACAATATCAGCATAGATGAAAGCGTAGCGGCTGATGTTGAATTCGATGGCGGTGAGGGAAACGACATCCTCGCTGCGCGGGGGAGCGGGCTGGCGTCTCTCTACGGGCAATCTGGAGACGATATTCTCGTAGGGGGAACTGGAGCAGCGGTAATGTATGGCGATGAAGGTAACGACATCCTTCGTGGTGGCTCCAGTGATGATGCCCTCTTCGGTGGATCTGGCGAAGACGATCTGGATGGCGGCGGAGGATTCGATCGACTGGAAGGTGGTTATGATGGCGACAGATATACATTCCAGGCAGGCACACAACAGGATGAGATTATTGAGTACAGTAGCGATCCAGGTCTGGATTTGTTTCTGGTCTCGGGTGCAGTGTCGACAAACGAAGCTGGTTCGACAGTGGAGTCGAACGATTCCATCCAGGTTACCGGAAGCGGTTCAGCACTGATCCTGAATGATGGTTTCGGAGCACTTGTTCGGATTGAGAATATTGAAACGGTTTCGATCGCCACAGGAGGTGGTTCAGATGATTTGACATTATCGGGCATTACCGGTAACTCACCTGCACTCTACATAGATCCAGGCACATTTGGTATCAATGCCAGCAGTGATCGTGACACGATTCGATACCATGTCGACGAGACTGGCAGCACTGCTAAGTTCACTCCAGTAATGTTTGGGTCGGAGATTCCTCAGCCTGCAACTCACATCACAGAAGCGAATGGTGCCAGTCTCTACATTTCCAACACAAACAAGCAGTATGATCGCCTGATCATTGAAGGCTCAGATGCTGCAGACAGTATCGTCATCGCCGATGGAGTAGACGGGACAATCTGGCTCACAGAACTGGTCGACCTCTCGGTTCTAGGGAATGGAGGTGATGATGTCATTCAGGTTGCGACGGGAACAGTTCCCGTTAGTGGAGGAGATGGCACCGATACCCTCATCGTTGCACCAACGAATTCCGGTGCAGCGGTTTCTATTGATAGTCGAGCCGTTGGAGTAACGACGGCGGCAGGGTTCAGTTATGAAGTGGCCGTTCGAAATGGAGCCGGGCAGACTGATTTTGAAAGCGTTCAGCTTTTGACAGGTTCCGGCGATGACAGTGTTGTGGTCCATGAGTTACCCATCAACATTTTCGATATTGACGATCAGGGTGGGAATGATCAGGTCCGTGTTGAAGCCATGTCTGCTGGGGCACTGCTGACTGTGAATCTTGGAGCAGGAGATGATAACCTCGTGCTGGGCAAGAATGGTTCAGTACGTCTGATTTCAGGGGGGCTTGCGATTTCCGGCAGTGAAGGTCGGGACCGGTTAACGGTCGATTCCTCGGCTGAGCCTAACTCGCAGCAGTTGTATGTGAATTCCACTACGGTCGACGGGCTTCCCGGCACACTTTCCCAGCATCTGTCCATTCCCGCCGATATGGAAGAACTGCTGTTGAAGCTGGGAGCAGCAAGTGACCGCGTCAATGTTACTGATCTGACGCGTCAGGTTTCTGTGATTGGCGGAAGTGGAAACGATCTTGTCTTAGCTTCATTGAATGGTGCGCCTTCGGGAGCGGCAACTGGCCCTGGTCTGTTCACCAGTCAGGTTGAAAGTGTTTCATTCTCGAATGAGGCGAACACTGCAGCCACGATGTGGACACTTCAGGGAGGAGATTTGACATCATCCCAACAGGTGATTCTGTCATCGCCGGATGCCATTCAAGTGGATCTGTATCTGTCTGACGGGGGAGATACTCTCGGTATCTACAGCACGTCATTTCTGACCAATGTTTTCACCCGTGGGGGTGATGATGTAGTTCGGATTGGAGGAGGTCCTCAGGCAAATACTCTTGCTCAGATCGGCAAGGTGCTTACTGTTAATGGCGGAGAGGGGCTGAATCGACTGGAGATCGATGATGCAGCCGCTCCCACGGGATACGGCACCGGAACGATTAGCCATACGATTCTGTCTGGATTTTCACTTGCTACTGATGTGGTCATCAACTTCGCTGATTTTGATGATCTTGATGTCAGCCTGTCCGGCATCGACAACATCGTCACAATCAATAATCCCGATGCGGATCTTCTCCTCACGACCGACTCCCCGTCAGGCACTGGCCGGGACTCTGTGACAATTCAGTCAGCAAATCGGAATGTTGATGTGATGATGGGAGGTGGACGTGACTTCTTCTTCATTCATGAGGCATCGGGCATAATTACAGCCAATGGTGGCGGAGATGGTGATCGCGCTGATATTGATCTTTCAGGTCAGTTGAGTCAGCAAAACGGAGAACTCAGTTCGCTTGATTCTGAAACATTACGGGTACAGGTTGGAGCGGTTGCGGATGCCCGGCTGTCCGGGTTCGGAATCGCTGAACTTGGTCTCGGGATGAATGCTGACGCTGTCACGGTGGATGTGACCCAGTCCAGTCTGCAGTTAATTGTTGATGGAGGCTCCGGGAATGATCTGATTCGGATTGTCCAGGTGCCACAACTGGCGGCAGGACTTCGTTCCGTGATCCGCGGTGAGGCTGGTCGTGATCAGGTGGTTCTTGTACTCCCCGATGATCCTGCTAACGCATCTCGCAGTCACTGGCGTGACAACGTGCGGGTGTTGTCTGAAACGCTCGTGGTCGACAACACACAGTGGGCCGCAGATGTGGACTGGAAAGTGGCGACGGATCTGTTGCAGGTGGAAACGGCGTCCGTTCCGTTCGAAATGCTGTATGTTGATGGAATTGACCGCATTCAGATCATGGCCGGTTCGGGCGATGACCGCCTGCTGGCCGCAGAGGAAGCAACTGCGACCCGGACAACGATCGTTGGAGATCGGATCGTCATGGAATCGGGAAAGACGGTCCTGCAGTCTGCCGGCTTTACATCGTTCTCTTCCACAGGCCAGGCGATCGGATTTGACCTGCTGACCGACGGGCTGACAACATACGATGAAGACGATTTTGAAATTGAAAACCAAAGCGGACTTCGTACAAGCACCTTCACCTCCAGCCGTGCACTCACCGCCATCGACCCGGACAGCCCGTCCATTCTGCGTTACACCGCTGGTTACGCTTTTGCCCTTGATTCGGTCGAGTTGATCAATACGACTGGGATGACCCAGGTAGCAACTTTTATTGCGACATGGCTTAATGGCCGTACGGCCGGAAACACTGTCAGTATCTCCGTACCGCCGGAGGGGCTGAGGTTCTCTTTCGACACGCTGGCCGACAGTTGGAGTTCGTTGTCGTCGGTTTCGTTTATGCTGGGTGAATTGGCCATCGACAACATTCAGGCTAGTGGAGTGGTTCCATTTGAAACAGGGACCAATCCGTCAATCACCGCCGTTAGTGGCAGTCACAACGCGACTGGCTTTAACATTACGTTCAATACGACAAACGGTACCATCGTCTATCAGGGCGTTACACTTCCAGTGGGGCTTGGTCTGAATGGTACGTCGTACACGACCACCATTGCTAACGGTATTTGTACATTCAAGTTTAACGGTGACTTGGTCATTCCCCCGAATTCGACGATCACGGCTTATGGGTTCAATGCGCTTTCTCTGTTTGCCAGCAACAACATAGAAATTGGATATGGCACGACATTTGATGTGAGCGCAACGGACACGATTCAAGGTCCGGGCGGTGGTCGAGGTGGATTAGGTGGCGATGGCGGAGATGGTGGTGACGGCGGAGATCCTGGAGCAGGTGGAGCAGGGGGGGCTGGTGGAGCGGGTGGATTTGTTGGAAGTACCGGGGCTCAGGCGGGTAAATCTGGAAGCGCAGGAGTACCCGGTTTTGCTGGGTTTGGTGGCGACACAGGGGATACGGGCCAGAATGGAAGTGGCGGTATCAACAACCCCGGCACGATCCCCGGGGGATCAGGCGCGGGGGCTCCGGGTGTTGGGGGAAATAGCAGTGCCCAGATTGTCGGAGATAATGGAGGGGCAGCATCAACAGTTGCGAATACCAACGGACATTCCGGCAAAGCTGGGTATAGCTATACCAATAACCCCGCCTGGGCAGGTACCAGCGGCAGCAATGGAGCAAATGGGTCTTCTTCTGGCAGTAATAATGCTTTTGACGCTCTGCTCCGAGGGGGACAAGGAGGAGGTGGAGGTCAGGGCGGAGGAGGAGGCGGTGGAGGTGCGGGGGGAACCGGCGGTCAGGGTGGCGGCGGAGGTGGTGGTGGAAGTGCGGCACTTTTTGTGGGCAATGGAGGAGCGGGAGGAAGTGGAGGTGCAGGAAGTAGCGGAAGTAAAGGGGGAGATGGAACTACTGGCGGGACAGCGGGAAGTGGAGGACATGGTGGCGGAGCAATCGAACTCCGGGCACTCGGGAGGATTCGCACGAATTCATTAAGCGACGTCAATTTCAATTCGCTCGGCCATGAAGGTCAGCTAGGTCGATTTGCACAGGTAGGACAAGCTGGAGCTCAAACTGCTGCAGGATCAACTGGACAACCGGGAGTGGTGGCTCCGGCGGGAGATGGCGGCAGAGGTGGCACAGGTGGAAGTGGTGCTGTTGGAGGCGTTGGAGGCAACGGAGGTCGAGGGGGAACGGGAGGGGAAGGCACCGGAGGAACAGTCAAACTCTGGGCGTCCGACTTGGACCTGCCCCACGTCAACATCGATACCGTTCGATCCAGTACAGCACTGGGTGGACGCGTTATATTGGGAAGTAACACTGACCGTACTAACTCGGTTCTGAGCGTCGAAGGTCTCCTCATTACTGATGATGCGATTCCTGACAACAACTACGATGGTACCGCACCGCGGCAGTCAAACTCATTTCTGGCGAATGGGGCAGAGACGCCCTACATCCCGGATCTGTTTGGTGGCGCTGAAATCTTTGGTCTGCTCAACATCGATGCCACGAATAGTGTCTTTGACGCTCTCTATACAGTTGACACTCCATCGGATGCTCTGGCAGCCGTGTATCGACTTGATGTTGGTCTGACGGGGCTCTCAGATTACGAGGCAGACTTTGTCGGCTACGATCTGGTCCTGTTTGTCAACCTGACGAATGTGAATCTGGCCTCTCCAAAATTGAAGATTGGAGACAATTCGTCACTGACCGCTCAATCGTTGCAGATTGGGGGACTCTCGCGGCGAGACGCAGACTGGAACGCTCCCTCGAACTATGCTGATCTGGCGTTCCTCGGCGGCAAGCAGGTTTGGGCAACATTGGTTCCAGAGAACGCGACCTATCTCTCGGCATCGATTGAAGGCAGTGCAAATGTGCCGATTGCGACGCTCGCGGGGCAGAGAATTCGCAACACAAGCTTCGAAAAGAGTGTCGTGTGGTTGCGACCAAATGTTGATGATTTTCAGCAAGAAATTCACAGCTTTACAGCAGTTACGACTGCCGCAGATGGACCAGCTGGCGATTTCATTTACGCCGTCGATACTGCTGGGGACAGTATTGTCGTGCTTAACGATGATCTTTCCGTGCGTCAGACGCTGACAAACGGTTGGGATAATGTCTCTGGTATGGTTGCGCCGTCAGATATTGTCGTGAGCCCGGATCTGAAGTATGTCTACGTCACATCGGCATCGTCTCAGGCCGTGACAATGTTCTCCAAAGATGAGTCAGGTTACCTCCAGTTCATCGCCAGCCAGCAATGGGGCGGCTCGACTGGTACATTTGGTGAAATGGCGATCTCTCCGACCGGTCAATATCTTGCAACATGGGGAGCGTCAGGGAGTACAGTGTTTGCTGTTGAGCCCGACGGGCAATTGACCAGTGTGAGAAATTTTGCTGTCAGCGGAATCGCCGATGTGTGTTTCAGCACTGATGGGACTCGGATCTTCGCTTTGTTGGCGGACAGATTAATAGTCCTGGAAACCAGCTTTTTCGCCACTGCCGATAATATTGATCTGAGCGCCGTCGGAGTGCAAAACGCCAAGGCAATCGCCATTGATGATAACGGCTTCGTGTTCATTACGGCTCAGATGGCAGCTGCGGAGGACTCGCTGCTGGCCTATGCACCAAACCAGACAACTGGACAACTGGAGTTGATCCAGACCTTGACGGATGGTGTTGACGGAATTCGGGGGCTTACTGCGGCTTCAGCCATTACTCTCTTTCAGGAAGGAAGTGACCGCTACGTTGTCACTCTCAGCCAGAGTGAAGATACGATGGCAGTGTTCCTGTTTGACGGACATCTGCAATTCTCGGAAGTTCAGCGGGCTCGGGATGGGCTGAATGCACCCACAGCTCTCGCCAGCACTTCGGATGGATATCTCATCGTCACTTCTGCCGGAAGGAACAGTTTTTTGCCTGCAGGTGTGGTTCGTTTTCAACCTGTTCCTGCAGAAAACATTTCGCGACGTCTCGGATTGACTGTCACCCAGTCCAGCACCGACGGTGGTAATGTGGCGGGTCAGGCTGTGGATGATAATTCTGCAACAGTTGCTCAAACTGAGGACACTGACAACTCCTGGTGGCAAGCCGACCTGGGAGGATTGTTCGAGTTGCAGAACATTACCATTCGGGCTGGAGCAGTCGCTCTCTCGAACTTCCGGGTTGTGGTCCGCAATGGGAACGAAGTGACTTACAACCAACTCTACTTCGGTCCCGGAGAGGTTAACTCAATACTCCCTGGTCAGTCGCAATCTTTCTCACTGAATGGAGCCGTGGGACGACAGATTACTATCGAAATCGACGGACGGACTAACGAGGGGAGCGGCATCCTCTCACTGAGCGAGGTGGACATCTTTGGTCGCCTCTCTACTAAGGTACTGACACTACAGTACATCGATGTTGAGCATTTCACGCTGCAGAACGGGAGCCAAAACGATGAGATCATTCAGGTGAAAGTCGGTTCTGTTGATTCTCTGACGATCAACGCCGGAGATGGCAACAATCTTGTTTCACTAATGGAAACGGCCGGTCTCACCAGCGTCGTCACCGGAGCCGGAGACGATCAAATCATCACCGATGACGGGACGGCGGGAGGTGAAATTGTAATTTATGCTACCGATTCAGCTGGCAACAACAGTATTTCCACAGCTGCTGACTGGATGGCGACCCAACTGGCTACTGGAGCGACCAATTTCGTCGCCACGGGAGAGATTTCGGAAACGAATGACCTCGACTGGGACTATTTCCGCTTCTTCGCGCAACCGGGAGATACTTTCCAGGCCTACATGCAGGGATATCGAACAAGAGCTGACCTGACGTTAGGGAATCCATATCTGCGATTGTTTGATCGCGATGGAAATCAGATTGCATTTGACGACAACAGTGCCGGTCAATTCGAAGCCCTGCTGCAATACAATGGATTCTCTTATGCCGGGGAATACTACCTCGTTGCTGATGCAGCTTTCAGTCCAACAAATCCACTAGGGACTTACAACATTAATGCTCAGCTGAATCCAGGCTCGGGCGCAGGACCTGTCAGTCCAAATACGGTCAAGGTTTCCACGGGAGGTGGAGCAGATTCTGTTGAGGTGATTGGTGTAGCCGATTCGAGCAGCCTTTCCATCAACACCGACAGTGGCAACGACACGATCAATATTTCAGGAGCGGGGTTGAAAACAGACTCGCTCGTGACGATCGACGGAGGAGATGCCATTGATACACTGTTGTTTGATGATGCCGGTCAAGCTGTTACTCCTGACGTCCTGACCACTCCTGAGGGGACTCTGAAGATTGATGATCCGTACTACGGGCAGATCAACTACATTTCAATCGAACAGGTTCCCGTATACACAGCGGCTCAAGTGACCGCCTTCTCGTATGCTATGCGTGAAGGAGATTCTCTGTCTCTGACTGGTATAGCCACTCCGGCAACGAATACGACCATCGTCGCCGTGGGCTGGGATCTGAATGGCGATCAGCGATTTGATGATGCGACTGCACTCAATGCGACTCTAACCTGGTCGCAATTACGGGATCTTGGAATCTCTGATGATGGAACGTACCCGATTTCGTTGCGTGTGCTCGACAGTCTGGGACAGTCCAGGACGTCAACCGGACTGTTAGTGGTTCAGAACACTGCGGCTTCGCTCAGTCTCCTTGTGCCAACCTCAGCTGTAGTTGAGAGTGAGGTCACAATCAATCTCTTGTCGAGCGATCCGGGGGACGATCAGATCCTCGAGTGGCAGATCAGGTGGGGTGACGGAACTATTTCGACGGTCTTGGGCGACATCTCAACGGCTACGCATCGCTATCTGGTAACCGGCAGCCACAACTTGATCGTCTCGGCCATCGATGAAGATGGTCCGGCGGCAGCTGACGTGAACGCAACTATTGAAATCGTTGGTCAACCAGTAAGCACGGGTGGGCCCTATACCATTGCAGAAGGAGAATCGTTGTCGGTGAGCGCATCGGGCCCTGTAGATGCTCAGCTTGATTGGGGATATAACGGGCAATACATTCCTGGCTCAACATTGACGCTGACCTGGGCTGAATTGATCGGTCTTGGTATTGATGACAATGGGGATTATACGCTGGAACTTCGTGCGACCTACTCCGACTCCAGTGTGTATATTTCAACAACGACACTGACTGTCATTAATTCCGCTCCAAACGGTGAAATCGAAACGTCCGGTCCAATAGCTGAGGGACAGTCCCCCACATTGACGATCATCAATGCGACCGATGCCTCACCGGTCGATGAGCAGGCAGGCTTCCTGTACAGCTACGATTTCGACAATGACGGAATTTATGAAATAACAGACTCCACCTCCAATACGGCGAATTCGCCAGTTCCCGTGACTGTGGCTGGCACACAAACGGCACGCGTACGAATTTCTGATCGGAATGGTGACTCTCGTGATCTGTTCATTGGACTCGAGGTTGAAGAGGTCGCTCCAACGATTATTGCCACGGGGGTTGCATTGGTCTCTGAGAATGAATTGTGGACGATCGATCTCTCTGCCACCGACCCTGGTGCTGATTCTATTCTTCAATGGACCGTCAATTGGGGTGATGGCACAGGCCCGGGTCAGCTTGAAACTGCTGCCGGACAGTTGTCTCACCAGTTCGAGGATGATGGAGTTTATACAGTTACCATCACGGCCCGAGATCATGATGGAACGTATGTGACGAACCGGACCGTCACCGTGGTGAATACTCCCTCAGTGATTCGCGGTGCAGGTGTTTCATCAATCAATGAGGGGGAATGGTATGAACTGCAGATTACCAGTACGGATCCCGGTGCGGACACTCTGCTAATCTGGATTGTCAACTGGGGGGACGGAACCTCGGATATTATCGATGGAGAAACTTTCATCGCCCGACATCGTTACGCCGATGATTCAGCGGCACAGGCAGGGGGCACCTACCAGATTACGGTGGAAGCCTTCGACGAAGACAACGCTGGCGGAACTCCATACAGCTTGACAGAAGTCGAGATTGATGGCGTTCTGACTGCCGCCACCATGCTGCCAGTGTCTGTATTGAACCTGGCTCCTTCCGTAACGGTCTCGACGGAAGGTATTATTAACGAAGGACAGTCCTTTTCTTTGACAATTTCGAATGTGAATGATCCTGGACAGGATATTGTTTATGAGGCGGTTATTGACTGGGGTGATGGCTCAACTCCTGAAACCGTTCCGGCACCGGTTCCAGATACAGACGGTGTAACAGCTCCCTGGAATGTTTTTCATGCCTATGCAGATGGCTCATCAACATACCAGATTCTTGTGTGGCTGCGTGATGAAGATGGGCTGCACGGCCCCGTAGAGACCGGGCAGATCACGATCGATCCAGAACTCGCGGATCAATTGGAGAATGCCGGACTGGTGAACCCAAGCAGTCTGGCGGCAATTGTGTTCGATGTCACTCCCAGGATGACAATTTCAGGTCCCGTCTTTGTCGCAGAGGGAACGGCCTATAATCTGTTACTAGGCGATGTGGTCGATCCTGGAGAAGATACAGTACAGTCCATCACGGTTGACTGGGGTGATGGAAACATCGAGGACTTCCTCGGAGGTGTTTCCACCGCAGTCCATGTTTATAGTGGCGGTAATGTCGAGCGAACCATTCGTGTCCACATTACGGATGAAGAAGGAATTTACCTCGATGTTGCCACAACGGATGTCAACGTGAGTGAGGTTCCTCCACAAATTGTGCTTCAGGATGGTGCAAACACTGCAATCACCGATGAAGGAGCTGTGTTCACACTGAAGCTTGGGGACATTATCGACGTCGGTGCGGTTACCAGTCCAGAAGTTGATTTCATTACGATCCACTGGGGAGACGGTTCTCAGGAGCAGGTCCCATTCGGAACAACCTCGCTTCAGCATACTTACAGCGATGGCCCATTTACACTGGCACTCACTGCAGATCTGACTCTCGCAGGTGGCTCTGTGGTCAAAGGAGCCGGCCGGCTGGCTGTCAATGTGCAGAATCTGGCGGCGACCGTGACCGGACCACAGACAATGAATGTTATCGCTGGACGTTCTGTGAATGTTTCCGGATCAATCAGTGATCCGGGTGATGATACGATCAGGTCTGTTGTTGTCGATCCGGGTGATGGTTCCCAGACATTTGAACTGACTCCCTCTTCAAACTACAGCTTTGATATCACTTTCGATTCGCCTGGTGACTATCAACTGAGAATCTCGGCCACTGACAGCGACGGAACCTCAGGGACACACATCGTGACCGTGCATGTTTCTTCGAATGCCCTGCCAACTGTTTTCAGCTCCACCGTGATGCTGGATGAAGATAGTGTCTACCTCGGCCAGCTTCAGGCGACTGATGACGATGGAGATCCCCTTACATTCCGTTTGACCAATTCCAGGCAACCTGCTGGACTGGTCGAGATCCTCGATGAGCAGCTTGGGAAATACCGCTTCATTCCCACTGCCAACTTCTTCGGCACAACTTCATTTACCTTTGTTGCCAATGATGGATTCGGGGACAGTGCTGAGGGGACGATTACAATCCAGGTCGATCCGATCAATGATGCTCCGACGCTTCGAGTCACGAATCTGACATCGACACATTCCAGGTTTGTCGACAACAAGAACCGGATATTTATTGAAGATTTCGTTGTCGCGGATGTCGATGTTGGACCTCAAACGAACAATATCATCCTGATCGGCGATGATGCAGCACTCTTTGAAATCATCGGGAACTCCGTTTATCTCATTGCCAACGCTGGACTCGACACGCACGCGACGTCGATGCTAAATGTTTCACTTGCCGTGGATGATCCGGAACTCGGCTCCGAGCCGGAGGTCATTGTTGATATTTCGATGGCTCTGACTAATCCTCCAGTAGGAATACCAACGCCTCTACCCTCTTCCTTTGTCGGATTCGTGAATGAGAACCTGTGGCTGGCCCAGCGAGACGGGGCAGGGGATTACAATACGACACTGGCCACACAGACTGCTTTTCCCGACAGCAAGATCTTGCGGTTTTTCCAGGGCGACTTTAATGGTGACCTCCGTGAGGACGTCGCGTTTCTGATGGTCAACGGCGAGCTCTACGTAGGTGTTGCGACACCTGACGGGCATTTCAGTTTCTCGCTTTGGACAACCCTCCGAACGACCAACGTTTATAGTTTCGAGGTCGGTGACTTTAACGGAGACGGGATGACCGACGTGCTTGGTATTTATCAGGCCGGGATTCTGGCTCGAATATGGGTGTTCGAATCAACGGGTTCACAATTCCTGCCGGATGCCTATGGCACTTACCTCAACTACTCAGGTATTGCTACGACGCTGATTGGTAACTTTGACGGAGTCCATGGCGACGATCTGGCCATCTGGAACAAAAAAGGCGTTTGGTGGGTGGGCAAGACGGATCCGGCAGGAACGAGCTTCCGCTACGGATCTGCCTGGGACACTTGGAACGCAAACCGCACGATCACCAATATCTCCATTGGCGACTTCAACGGGGACGATATGGACGACATTTTCGGCGTATTCAATATCCCTTCTGAGCCTGATCAACGCTCATTTGTTGTCGGATTGTCTGAGGGCGACCGATTCCGATCTCGAGTCTGGCGAAGGGCAACGCTGAATGGATCGCTGGATGCGGTGGTGATTGGAGACTTCAATGCCGATCAGAATGACGACTTTGCGATCCTGACCAATCAGCAGCAGTGGACCGTCGGACTGGCTAATGTGGCCAAATCCCGCTTCGGGTTTGAAGTCTGGGGTACATCGAGCTTTTCCGGAACGGTTCAGGACTTCTATGTCGGTGACAGCAACGGCGATGGCCGGGCGGATATCTTTGTCCGCGATTTGTTGAGCCGGTGGCAGACTGTCGAATCAAACGGTTCAAGTTTTACCACGCGATGGATTCAGCAATGGAATTCCTCGTCAAACTGGCAGCATGTCAGTATCGGCAACTTCGCTACTGCTCCGTCAACAGACACTTCCTCCAAACAGTCTGGGACGGAGGACTTCGAGGTCTTTGGCAGCGAAAGCTTTCTGGACCTACTGCACACTGCTGTTTGATCTACTCGTCAAGAGCGGCTTTCTATTTCCTGTTGAATTGATATCTTTTTGCATGAAAGTCGGCCGAGAAGGGAAAACGTCATTAAAATGGGCTACGGAAGGACTCAAGTAATACTGTTAATACAAGCCAAGAAACGCTTTAATTTGCAACGCTTTGCAAAAGCAGTTGTTGATGCAACCTGTACTCCTTTTGAGAGTTAAGACCGTTCCGCTATCAGCCATGGTTCGCCTGAGGAACCGAATGTTAGATGTTGGAACCCACTCGGGTGTACTCAGTGCCGTTTTTCCACTTGGGAAAGCGGCTATTTTCCTTTGGCGATGTAAAATGAGCTGCAATTGAGAAAGCCGGAGCTGAATTCCGGATATTGCCAATTCCTGCTATAATGTCCACCGGTGGCTAGCCTGATCAGTGAGCTGCAGTTTCCCGGCCGTCTGTCATTCGCTTTGATTCAGGGGAAGTCGCCAGCAGGAGGCGATGCGGTTGTGTTTGGAAACAAACATTTCTAAACACAAAGCGTTGAAATCAACCAATTACAAAGTCAAAAAGAAGAAACGTCCGTAGTCACCTGTTGACTGGTATCGCGGGACTTCCAGCAAGTTTGCTTGAGAGTGTTGACTGGAAAGAACGGTGGATTTCTACAGGAGTTTTCTGAGTAGTACGGCAATACTTGAATAGAGAATTGCTGGAACCTTCTTATGCCACTGGATTTACCGGAGGTGTTGACGAGGTGTGTATTCACTTCAATCATTTTCTGCTCAGGAAATGAGCGTGCGATCATCATTCAGAGAGACGCATTGATGGATATTATTTGCCCCAAGTGCAAACAACCGGTTGAAATGTTGAATAATGTTTCAATCAGTTCCGTTGCAGGTCCAGAAGGGCAAACAGTCAAGGCGGAAGGAATAAACTGCAGCAACTGTGGGTGGGTTCCCTATCATTTTCTCGATGATGAGGGGGACGACTTTGAACTTGCATCTGACATGCCGGTTGTTGCTCACTTTCGTCTGGTCAAACCACTTGGCAAAGGTGGTTTCGGGACAGTCTGGCTGGCAATTGATATCAACCTGAACAGGCAAGTTGCTCTGAAAATGCCCAAGGCTTCCGGGCATTCCATTTCGATGTTGTTGAATGAAGCTCAATCTGCCGCCAAGCTGAGACATCCTAACATTGTGTCTGTTTATGAGACAGGAAAGTCTAAAGAGGGGCAGGCATTCATTGCCAGTGAATATATTGAAGGGTTAAACCTCAGTGATGTTTTGACAGCAGGGCAGCCTACTTCAGAAACGATGATCAGCATATTGATTACTGTCTCGGAGGCGATTCATCACGCTCATGAGCTTGGTATTATTCATCGTGATATCAAGCCTGCAAACATCATGATTGATAATCGGGGAGTACCCTATATTGCAGATTTCGGACTGGCCAAACAGATCTCAGCTGATGAAAGTATCTCTTCAGAAGGCCAGATCCTGGGGACGGTCAACTACATGGCTCCCGAGCAGGCCAGCGGGCAGACGAAACTGACTGACCATCGGGCAGACATTTATGCAGTTGGGGTCATTTTATTTGAAATGCTGACAGGGTATCTTCCATTTCGCGGAAATGTCAGAGCGGTCCTGCACCAGAAGACGAGTCAGGATCCACCCTCTCCACGGTCTTTGAACCAGGCAATACCCAAGGACATCGATACGATCTGCCGGAAATGTATCGAACGTGAACCTGGCAAAAGATATTCGTCGGCACTGGAGTTGAATCAGGAACTGATCCGCTTCCAGAATGGAGAGCCGATTCAGGCCCGTCCCATCAGTACCATTGAAACCATATATCGCTGGGCAAAGAGATATCCGGTTGTTGCAGGTTTGTCTTCAGGGTTTGTCATCAGTCTGGCGCTGGGGCTGATTGGTGTCACGTATTTCTGGCAGAATGCCCTGTTTAATGCTGAACTTGCCAGAAGTGGATTGTTTCGATCTCAAATGAATCTGGCTGCACAGCAATTCTCGCAAGGTGACATCAACAGTCTGCAAAAGACGATCAATCGGATTGGTGAGGATAAGGAACTGAGCAAATTCAAGGATTTCTCCTGGTATTACTATGACAACCTGCTGGAGGCTTTTGCGGTCACAGTTTCCCATGGTGATCTGATCCAGTCAGTTGCCATTTCGAATGATGGTCAGTTTCTATGCACGGTTGGTAATGAAGGTGAAGCCGCACTCTGGAATGCCCAGACAGGAGATCCTCTGGATCGGATCAAATTGCCAGCGGGGCGATATACGGCAGCCGATTTTTCACCTGTCAGACAGCGCTTGGCATTGGGAGAAACGACAGGCTATTTCAGTATCTGGAATCCGGCGAAACTGGATGTTCCCTTCTCAAGAATCGAGCATGGCCCTCCCCTTAAAAAAGTCCGTTACTCCCGGGATGGAAACTACCTGTTAACTTTTGGGGATCGAGGAGCGGTACGGATCTGGGATTTACGTACTGAAAACATGGTCTGGGAAATTCCGAGTGGTCAACTCGGTGCCAATGATGCAGACATGTCACCTGATAGTCAGTATGTTGTCATTGGAGGAGCGCAAGGGGTTTTGAGGATCTGGGATATAACAGGTCGGAGAAAGGTACTGGATATCGTCAATAGCTCTGATGAGCGAGAACAGGTCAACAGACCAATCAATCTCTCCGATGAGCGTGGAGAATCGATCGGATCCCTGGAATACTCCTCCGATGGAAAGCGGATCGCTGTGGGAGGTGAAAAGGGCAATGTTCGTATTTATTCTTCTGATCAAGGAAGCCTGCTGACAGACCACTATACATATCAGGGACGATTAGGCAGTGCTACTTTTCTGAAGAGGGATCTTGTTCTGGCGTGTACCGGTTCTGAACAGTCACTAAAACTTTTTGATCTGGAGACCCGACAGTTAATTGGAACCTATCCAACCCACCGGTTGAGTTCTGGAGTGGTGTCCAAATCGGAGAATAATCTCTTGCTGGCGATTGGGAGTGGAGATGGTACTGCCAAGGTGCTTCAACTCAATCAGATTCTTCAGCCGCAGATGTACTGGCACGACAGTCCGGTTCGCAGCCTGGTGTTCTCACGGGATTGCTCCAGTGTCTACTCACTGGGGAAAAAGGGAGAGATCAGAAAACACAACATCTACAACCATGAGTCGACCGTAGTTGTCCCCCCGACGGAAGATGATTATCGCCAGATTGATTTGATTCGGGATGAGACAAAGATATTTCGTGTCGGGCCTATGCCACTGGTCAATATTTCAGCGGTTAAAAAAGACGGCAGCACAAATCAGTCCCTGGAGAAGCTGATTCCCTGCAAATCCCTGGCAGGTTTTTTTCTGCTGCATGAGAGCAACCAGCTTCTTGTACTGAGTCGCACCGGAGATCTGCTGCTTTATGATCTGGACGATCTGGACAAGCCAATATCTGAGTTGTCACTCAAACAATCGAGTGTCACGGCATTTGCATTGTCTGATCGTGAAGACAAAATTGCAGTGGCTTTTGATAATGGTGCCATAGTGATTGTTCTAATTGAATCGTTATCAGAGGATCACCAATTTCAGCTGCAGAATTCAGAAGCTTCCGTGATTGCCTTCTGTGGTGCTCATCTGATTGTCGGATCAACTTCAGGAAGCATTACCACGTATCAGCTTGATTCCAGTGCTCTCACTCCTCGAATCCTGGAAGGTCATGGAGCAAAAATTACGGCGATTAACAGTTTTCCTGATCAGACAAAATTCGTCACAGGCAGCCGGGATCAACTCCTGAAAATCTGGGATCTCAAGTCTGGTGAGACAATCACCACACTCCATGGTCATACGAGACAAATTTTTTCGATTGCCGTTTCACCTGATGGTCGCACAATCGCTTCAGGGGGACTGGAGGGGGATATCAGGATCTGGAAATCACGCTAAATCACAAAAACGCGATATTTTGCAAATATCCCAAAGTTCCCTAAATGACACACTGTTTTTCTGTCAATCTGTATAAAACATCCCTAAAATTCACTGAAAGGAGTTGCCTCCAAGATCCATTTCAGTCAATTCCCAGAAAATGAGGGGTGCGTCGATGCCATTGCGAAGCGGGCGATTTAGTTTTAAGAATGGAACCCAGACCATCATCAAGGGCAAAAACCCAGATGCAATTTTTCGAGTGTTGAATTCTGGCGATGAATTAATCAAAGTGGATGTAGATGGAACCACAGTTGAACTTAATCCCAAGTATTCCATAGATATTGCGGGTGGCGATCTCATTCAAATCGTATCAGACGGCAATAAACTCGCTCAGGGGATGTACGACTATCTCAGTGAATATCGAGATATTCGAAGCGGTCGTTTCAACACAATCAATCCCAGAAAAAACAAGGTTGTGCATGATCCTTTGCTGATCATAGATTATTCCCTGGCGTCCAAAAGTGTCTTGTTTTATCGCTTTTTTAATTCCAGTGACGACAATCAAGTTATTAATATCTACGTTACTAAGGATGCCACTACGCTTCCGAGTGGAAGTCCAGATTTTGTGCTTAATCCTGAACAATCTATCGATCTTCAGTGTGTAAAATCAGGCAGCAAGGGTGCGATCTGGGTGAAAAGTAATGTCAACAATAAACCAATTGATGGCATATACGATTATTTGGGAAGTGGGAAGTAAATTCACAGGGGAGCGAGATGACGGATAATAAAGACAATGATTTATCCCGCCGGGATTTTCTGGTCTATTCAACAGCGTTCACCCTGGTTACCGGTGTGGCAACGTTAACCGATACGCTGGCAAATCAGCAGCAAGCTCCAGGACTTGGATTGCTGAACAGTGGCGGCCATACTATTTATGGATATTCCTGAACCGTGGTTGAACGGACAGGATTGCTAATGGTCGTTTACCCGGTACCCTTGGTGCCGGGTTTTTTTGTTGAGCAATGGCTATCGAACGGATGATTCCTCCTAAAGGAAGACGCGCGTGATCAATAAGGTTCTCTTAGTCTCGGGTTCAGCCAATTTTTCAACACGCGATGTCTGGGAAGGATACCGCCTGGGGCTGCAGATCGCTGGTGTTGAAGTGATTCCCTACCCCACGTTTTCGATGTTGAAGGTTTTGAGTATCGAGACGGTCTGCTCGGAGATCATCGGGAAAGCTCTGGATCTCAGCCTGCAAATTGACTGCGTGATCTTTATTGACGGGTTGTATTTCCGAGGAGAGCGAAGTCGAGTTCCCCTGTCGATCCGAAAGGCAGGCATCCCAACGGTCCTGGTGGCGACAGATGACCCCTATGAGCCCATGGGGCCAACTTCAACGTTTTACACTTATCGTTTCAGCAATGAAATCAAATCTGCTGAGGAAGAGCGGTTTTATTTGCCGACAGCCACTCTACCCCCCCCAGCAGTTCCCTTATCCCCCAATCCTCAGTATGACCTGAGTTTTATCGGCACTGTTTTTGATGACCGCCTGCCATTACTGATTCGATTTGCGGAATACTGCGAAACGAACAGTTTGCGGATGTTGATCGCAGGTAAATTTGTGACCGAACCTGATGAACTGAAGAACTTCAGCAATCTGGAATTACGATCCAGAACAATTGACTCCGTTGAGAAATGGGAGATCTATGCCGATTCCAAAGTGACTCTGAACCTGTTTCGTGAGTCGGAATTTCCGGCTGAGTCCCCCTCTCCAAGAGTATTTGAAGTCACTGGCTATGGTCATTGCGCGCTGCTGACCGGACCATATCGCCAGGAAGTCGATCAACTGTTTCGGGATACGATTTATCATTTCGATGACTTTGATTCTGCAGTCAGTCAGCTGAACCGGGCACTGGATTCGGAGACTGAGCGTACTGAAAAAGTTCAGAATGCCCGCAAGATTACGCTGGCATCCCATCTGTACCATCACCGGGCCTCGCAAATGACAACCACTCTCAGAGAGTCTGAACTGGCTCTGGCCGATGTCGCCGATTCCGAGCATAAGCTGGCCTGGATCGTGGGTTATGCACGAAGTGGTTCAACCTGGTTAGCGGAAATGCTTGGCAGCCTTCCACGGATTTCCCGCTGGCATGAACCCTACTTTGGCAGGTTGTTTCGTTTTGTCATGGAGCGTCCGGAGGAACGGGACCGACTGGCCTCGTTTTATTCTCATCGCTTTCAGCATGTCTGGGTGGAAGGAGTGCGAGAACTCTTTTTTAAAATGGTTCAAGAACGTTTCCCGACTTTTGGTGAGCAGGGACTGGTTGTCAAAGAAGTCAATACCCCTGAACTCTATCCGTGGTTGAAAGTCTTGTTCCCGGCTGGCCGTATGATCTTTTTGACACGAGATCCTTTCGACACTCTGGACTCCTTTCTGGATCTCCAGTCTCCGGGAAGCTGGAATGAAGACTACCAGGGGACAGAGGATTTCCTGTCACTGGAAAATGTCGAGAAAACATGCGTACATATTCAGCATTCAATTCTTGATGCAATCCATGCCTACGAGGGTTTCCCGGAGAAGCAGCGATTAATCGTGCGTTATGAAGACCTGCTGACAGATCCAGCGGCACAGCTCATCGCTTGTGGAAATCTGATTTCCATTGAGGTGAAACCGGGAGTTGCGGCTCAAGTCGCAGACAAGCATCGCTTTGACAACACAAAAGAGACCGGGCCAGGTAAATTTCGCCGAAAAGGGAAGGCTGGAGTCTGGAAAGAATCTGCCTATTTTACTCCCGAAACTCTGGAAATCGCTCACCGCATCCTGGGACCTGTAAGAGCAAGATTAGGTTATTAACCACGAATGGGGGAATACTTCCAGTTGAGATCAGAACTGCAATTCCTGTCAGGACCTTTGTCACAAAAAGATCACGGGTCTTTGCCGGCTTACAAAGTTGAGTCTGTTTTGAGATCATGAATCTCTGAGATGAGCCGTGCCAGAACCAGATCACTTCTGACCGAGTATTGGATTTGTGATGGAGTCAATTATCCTGCCAGCAGATTTATCGCCGCACCTTCAAGGGACGCTTGAATGGTGGTATTACAATGGACATCTGACATGCGGTCACCGTCAGTTTGGTTTTCATGTGGCGGTTTTCCTCATTAACACCCGTCGGTCCGGGGTTTTTGATATGCTTCCGGTCCCCTGGGTGATTCCCGACTGGTATCTGTTTGCCCATGCCTCATTAACAGATTGTCAATCAGGCAAATACTCTTTTGCACTTCGCAGGTCACTCGAAGCTCTGCCGGCCAAATCAGCGGGTGGTTACCGTGTTCGCGTTGCAGATTGCCTGATTGAAGGAAATGAAATTCGGCACGACATCGGTTTTTCCGTTCAGGATGCCCGTCTCGAATTGACACTCTCTCCCCTCAAGCCGGTTGTCCTGCATGGAGCAGAAGGGATGGTTAAAAGAGATGAGAAAAACCTGTCAGGACATTTTTCCTATACCAGACTGAATGCAACGGGAACGATTCATCGTGGGAATTTGGCAGAGAATGTCAGCGGTTCGGCCTGGCTGGACCGCGAATTTGACAAACCAGATTATCTCAAATGGATTGGGGGCTGGGAATGGTTCGCCATTCAACTGGATGATGGTCGAGATATCATGATTTATCTCAACCGGAACAGAGAACATGAGATGCTTTCGACTTCATCCATAACCATTATCAATGCAGATGGTACGTCAGCGGTTTTCACCTCAGCCGAGTTTTCAGCCAGTGTGATGAAGACCTGGGTCAGTTCTCATACGGAAATCAACTACCCACTCTGCTGGCGTTTCCAGATTCCACTCCTGGACCTGGAGCTTGAAATTGAGCCGGTCATTTCCCATCAGGAAATGGATACACGCGGAGTCAGTGGATTGATCTACTGGGAAGGGACCTGCCATGTGCAGGGCAGGACTGG
>JAGQQT010000500.1 GCA_020426065.1 Planctomycetaceae bacterium
CTGGTTCATCAGAACCTTGAGCAGATTTCATAGCGCGCTGGACATAAAAAGTTCCCAGCCACTGATGCATGTTTCTCTTGCGAAGCGCGTAGTAATACAAACCGGAAAAAACCAGCACCAGAATTCCTGCTGTAATCAGGCCGGTCATATCAGTGAGTACTTTCCATGCTGCTCAGGGCAGGGGGAGTAAGTGGATTGTCTAATGTCGATTGACTGTGAAGTCCGGACAGGGAGACCTGCTGCGATCGACCAGTCAACTCATCCAGATGTCGGGCAAGCAGTTCGGCTCCATGTCGACGTTCGTATCGGGATGCGTCCCAGTTGGAGATGTCGGGCCGCATTCCCATGCGATGTTGTTCCAGGAGCAGTGCAAGTTTTTCCGAAATCTGCTCTGGTTCAACCGGGTTGCAGGGGATCGCGAGCGGGCATTCGGACATCATCTGCCACATGTCTCCCGGAGGAGAAATCAGCAGGAAAGGGTTGCCGGTTGCCAGATATTCAAAGATTTTTCCATTGACGATTCGTTCAGCACCCGGCAACGGAGAATTGAGTAACGTGAGGCAATCGGCATCCTGCATCAGTTGAACTGCTTCATCGTGGCCCAGAAATCCAAGTCTCTTGAGCGGGCAGGGAATTCTGCCAAGACGATCCAGGATCGCTTCCTGTTCTGGTGTGCGGCGACCGGCAATGACCAGCTCGAAACTCTCCATCAGGCTGGTAGAATCCCGGAATAAGTGTTCGAGGGCAGTCACGAGAGGCTCGATGGTATTGAGGTTCCAGAGTGTCCCTGCGTAAACCATGCGGAAACGCTTGGTCCCATAGCCGTAATCAACCCGGGCATGTTTTGTTACAGGAAAATCTGCGGGATCATAGCCGTTGTAGATGTATTCGCACCGGACATCTGCTCCCGCTTCGCGAGCGGCATTGGCAACGGACTGGCAGCTGGATGGAGTGGTGGCAATTGCCAGATCTGCCGCACGCAACAGTTGGGCCTGCATGGTTCGCTGGCGCTGCTGCACGCTGCGATTCTGCTGTTTGTTCTCCCAGTATTGATTGCTGATTCCCCATTCATCACGGTAATCGAGTACCAGTGGTAACTGGAAATGTCTGGCCAGTTCTGCACCAACCAGAAATGAAGAAAATGGAGGAGCGGTGGCAATAACAACATCGTGCGGTTGAGACGCCAGCAACCTGGAACCTACCTTCAGGGCATTGTGTTTCCACAGAATCTGCAGGTCCGGCTGCAGGAACTGATTGGCAGCCAGTTTGAGCGGAGCCTTGATCAGTTGCTTTCCACAGGAGAGCAACTTTGATTTCCAGGATTGCTGGAGAGGCGAACTGCCTGACGGGGTGTTACCTCCGAGACGCTGCTTCCAGGCATAACCGGGTTCCCAGGTTTTTGCTCGGATAACCCGGGTGGAGTCCGGAATGTCTTTTTCCAGTGAATGATCAGACAGAGGGACTGACGGATTGGAAACGGTCAGAACCGATGTTTCCCAGCCGAATTCGCGCAGAAACTTAGTAAATTTGACGACACGATGAACGCCAATTCCTCCCACTGGAGGAAACTGGTAGGCGATAAACAACGCTCGCTTTGTTTCGTGAGTCGAGCCGGATTTGGATTCTGGTGTCATGTGGAAAATCTGGGATCGAAGTCATAAAGCCAGGTTCACGCTCCCTGGAACCAGCGTGTGTACAGTGGTTTCTGCTTCAACGATAGCATGGGAACGGCAGGAGAGTTGCCCCAGTTCCGGAAAAGGAACTTCTTTCCAGCGGAGTACAATCGTCACAGCCATTAGAACTGGTCAGGATTGGCTGCCCGATGCAGACCACGCATTCTGGCCGGAAGTTTTGGCGTGATGACCGGGTGGAAGAGCTTGAACCAGTTCGAGCAAGTCGGCAGCCATGTCATCCCATGTTCGAATGGGGGAATGCGCAGCATTGTCCTGGTGCGGGCCCTGCATGACGAAATCGATTGCCTGAATAAAGGCCGGGACATTCCCTGCTTCCACCAGCATCGAATACTGGGGATTGGCAATTTCGGTAATGCTGCCGACATCGGTACTGACAAATGGAGTTCCACACGCCAGAGATTCCCGAAATACGTTCGGTAACCCTTCTGAATGACTGCACAATACGGTCACATCAGCTGCCTGATACCACGTTGGCAGGTCCTGATGTCCGACTGATCCGACAAAGGAAACAATGCTTTCCAGACCGAGTTTCTGGACTGTTCGTTCCAGCTGAGGGCGTAGCGGACCATCTCCAACCAGGCAGAGCACAAAATCATCTCCACGGTTGGCTTTCACTTCAGCAACCTTGATCAGCATGTCCAGGTTTTTGACGTCCACCATCCGTCCAACCCACAAAATCATGGGGCGATCCGGATCCATTCCAAGCCAGGAGCGAGCCTGATCTCTTTTATCGGGACGGAAATGATCGGCATCTACACCCTGATACAAGGTGGAGACGCGGGAGGAGGGAACATCAAATCCCTGAACCACCTGGGCCAGCCCCTGGCTGACGGTCAGAACAAGATCGGACTCCTGCAGCACGCGAACGATCTGTCGACGGCGGGAAGAATCTCCGGGGAGCAGCAGCACATCAGAGCCGCCAATGATGACCCCGCAGGGTTTGTTGATTTCTTCTGCCAGTCGCAGACCAGCTTCACCATCCGGATGAGCCCAGTAAGTGAGGATGAAATCGGGCGTCCAGCCTGAAAGTGTTTGTTCAAGGGCTGACTGAATTGATTTCCAGTAAAACTGGCCATACTGACTGCGCATAATCTTGGGAGGAAACCAGTACTTGGGAAAGCAGACTGGAAGGCCTGCCTTGGCTGTGGATTCCGCGGGAGAAAACCTGACGTTGGGAGAAGTCATGGTTTCCGTCCAGGATTGAGGAGCAATCACACGGACATCAACACCGGTCCGTTTCAGCGCCCGGCACAATTCATCATTGAATGTGCCGCGTGAGGGATGCCGGCTGTCCGGAAAAATTGTACTGATAAACAGAAGTTTCATGTGACTGATCCGGCTCGGATGAGCTGCTGTTTGCATTACGATCAGGAGAGATCCTGAATCAGGACGGTTTGGTCTGATATTCTAAAAAGAGTCTCGACCCAAGTGTAAGAGAAAACTGAAAATGGGAACTGTTTGTTGCAGACAGTTTATCGGGTCTTTCCCCATGATTCGCTCATGATGGTCCGATACAGGGCTTCATACTCCCGAATCATCCGGTCGACATGAAACTGGTGTTCCACCTTATGCCGGGCCAGTTGACTCATTTCCGGCCAGGTGTGTGGAGAGGTTAAGTGCAGAGAAATTTTTTCTGCCAGTGCTGAGGGATTGCCCGGGGGAACAAGATACCCTGTTTCCCCATCGGCTACGACTTCCGGATTTCCGCCAACGCGTGTGGTGACAATCGGCAGGCCGACAGCCATGGCTTCCAGCAGGGTGAGCGAAATTCCTTCGGTTGAAGAAGAGGAAACATAGAGGGCAGACTGGGCC
>JAGQQT010000501.1 GCA_020426065.1 Planctomycetaceae bacterium
GTTTCCACAACGAGGACTGCGATTTGTGCGGCAATAGTGCCTTCCGCGATGGTTACCAGGAAAACGCACCTGTCACCAAGGCGTTTGAAGCTCCACCGGAATACCCCGGTTATCTGCAGAAGCCAAGTTATGAATCGGGTGGACAGCCTGCCTGCAGCCTGAAAGGTCAGCAGCCTGATATGGAAACTCTCGTGAAGATGATTACCGATCAGGTGATGGCATCTTTGCAGAAGTAAGACGTTTCAACAGGTTTCCGTATCTCACAGCAGAACGAGCAAAATAAAGAGGTTCTCATGAAGGTCAGCATTATTGGTGGTGGTGGACTGGTCGGTTCCTGTGCGGCATTTGCGTTGCAGGCCGGTGGCATTGTTCGTGAAATCGGTCTGGTGGATGTCAACCAGGACCTGGTGGAAGGACAGGCACTGGATCTGATCCACGGAGCGGCCTTCATGGCTGACCAGACGATTCGCTCTGGTGGACCGGAACTTTCCCGCGATGCTGATGTGATCGTGATCACGGCAGGTCTTCGTCGGAAGCCGGATGAAAGCCGTCTGGATCTGATCAACCGAAACGTGGCTCTGTTCCGCAATATTCTGGCCGACCTGAAAAATGTGGGAACGAAGAAAGACGCCATCGTTTTTGTGGTGTCCAACCCGGTTGATGTCCTGACCTATCTGGCCATTCAGGAACTGGGGCTGCCTCCACAACAGGTGATCGGTCTGGGAACCGTTCTGGATACCGCTCGCCTGCGGGGCATGATGGCTCATCGGCTCGATGTCCCGGCAACCCAGGTTCAGACCCTCATTCTGGGTGAGCACGGTGACAGCATGGTTCCGATCTGGTCCGCTGCTCAGGTGGCTGGGCTTCCGCTCGACAAATGGCCGGGTGTGAACTCAACCCTGATTGCCGAAGTGGAAAAGAAAACCCGTGGCAGCGGAGCAGAAGTGATCAAAAAGAAAGGGGGAGCCGGATTCGCGGTCGGTGTTTCGATCGCCGAAGTGGTCCACAGTATCGCCCTGGATCAGCGCCGGATTCTGCCGGTTTCCTCACTCCAGAATGGAGCGTACGGCCTGCGAAATGTCAGCATTTCTGTGCCCACCGTGGTTGGCCGGGCAGGAGTTGTAGGACACGTGGAAATCGAGCTGTGGCCTAAAGAACGGATGGGGCTGCAGAATTCGGCCAATGTGCTGCGGGGAACAATCGATACGGTTCTGAAGGGAATCAGCTGATTTTTTGATCAGATGAAGGAGCAGGAAGCGGTATAATCGTCAGAACCGGTACCCAGGTTCCGATACGGCAGAATCGGCCAATTTTGACTGATCGTTGTGAACAATCCGTGCAACGGGTGCCGAACCACGACATAATGGAATGCGTAAACTGGGCGTTGACCGTCCAGCCCGAGATTGCGGAAAGGTCAATTGGCACCCTTTCCTACTGTTTTTCTGAAGTCGCACTTGAGGACATGAGTCACGATGGGTAAGTGGAGCGCTTTTCTCATCTCTCTGATTCCCGCCGGACTGGCTGGTTATCTCTGTTTTCTGCTGGTGACGATTGGTCTGCCGGTTGTGGAAGACATGAGTCCGATCTTCTGGGGACCGCTCGGAACCGGATTTCTGGGCTGCGTCATGTGCCTGCTCGCTCCGTTCGGAATTGCGATCTTCGCCAAATCCGCCCCTGCTCTGGCTGCGGCACCTGCAGCGGCTGGTCAGGCTGCCTCGGACGAAGATATGCTGGACAGCGCTGAAGAACTGATGAGCGGCGAAGTCGACGAGTTTGCTTCCGATGATGATCTCGTCGCCGATGACTTTGACTCAGACGATGAGTTTGATGATCGCAGCTCAGCCTTCCAGACGGCCGAAATTGCTTCCGACGAATTCAGCGATGAGTTTGATGACTTCGAACTCGTTGATGAAGAAGAAGACGATGATGATGATCTGTTCGCCTGATGAGAACTGATCCTAACGTCTTCATTTCTCGAATAATGCAATGCTCGCTGTGAAGCCGTGCAGATAGCTGCGCTCACCCAGAGGACCAAATTCTCCCTGGGCAAAACACCCCGCCAGCGGAATGTTTCCGTAAGCCTGCTGGAACATAAGTGCATCGTGATGGGGCATGCCGAACAGCTGCTCTCCCCTGCCGTTACAGTCGAACATCAATGCCCCGGCTACCGGTTTCGAGTTCTGCTTGCAGTCCTGGGCAATCATCAGCCGCAGATCTTCGTCGGCCGTGATTGCATCGCGAACATGAAACTGCACGGTTCTCCCGGGACGCACCGGCTGGCTGACCGCAATCGCGCCTGTCTCCGGGTCACTACCCAGCACATTGGAAACGAGAAAATCGCCTCGGCAGAATTCGCTTTTGTATTCATTGGTGGCCACGCCAAAATGAGGCCCACGCCGAACCAGTTCCTTGTCTTCATCTTTCAGATCTTCAAACATCTCCCGGAACTGGGCCATTGAAGCCCGCCCGCCCAACTCGTAAACGATGTTCTTCTCGGCCCGGGTAACCACGAAAGTGTGACCGATGGGCCGGCAGCCCTGAGAGACGATTGGGCGGACACGGTGTTCCCCCCGATAGACCACACCCACTGCTCCATGGTCAATCAGCTCACCATCCAGAAACAGTACACTCTCACCCGGACCCAGTCCTCCGCTCGCTACGCCCCCAAAGACGGGAAACTGATGAAGCTGTTCGGCCAACTGTGGCAATGCGACATAAGGCGAAGAGGAGTATGGCTCGCACAGGAGCAGAACCGCACCGTGCGTGGCTGGCTGGGGTTCAAACTCGCAGCCGTGGCACTGGATGGTATCGTTTTCCAGGTCCCGTTCGAAGGTGAGCCGGAAGGGTTCAAAAGTTGCGGAAGGATCGACCATCATCCACAGAGCCAGGCCGGGAGAATTTTCATACTCCGCATTGTTGGCCACGATCGTTTCGGTGGTGCAGCCCAGCATCACGTCACAATTCAAACCGTTTTGCAGTGTCCCAGCCAGCGTGGGAAAATGGTCCTCATGATGATGGGTCACGAAGAAGAAACCGAGCTGTGGAGTTTTCCCTCCCAGCTTCTCACGCATCTGAGTCAGCGCATCTTCAACGGCGAGTGCCGTCTCCGACTCCGTTGAATGTGTTACATGAATCTCCATCGATCAACTCCATCCGAAGCGGGGCCGATTCCATATTCCCTGAGTGACAGACTGGTGAGATCTTTCTGTTTCGGCAGATCCGGTATCAACTCCGGGAAGGTCATCCTCGCTTCCGTACAACACAGACGATATCTTGTCGGGTGGAATGACTTCAAGCGTCACGCCCCGGAATCAGGTTTTGCGTGGTCGTCAGGCAGGTCAAATTCATCTGAAGAGGATTGAACGAATGACAGCAAAACCTCGAGTTGCAGTGCTGGGTGCCAGCCAGGATCGCAGTAAATATGGAAATAAATCGGTCCGGGCTCATCTGGCCCAGGGGTATGATGTTTACCCCATCAACCCCAAGTCGGAATCAATTGAAGG
>JAGQQT010000502.1 GCA_020426065.1 Planctomycetaceae bacterium
GTTCCATCGACCTCCAGCGCGGCCGTGATTATTTTTTGGTGGAACGATTGTCAAAATCCGTTCCGACCGAACGGGCAGACTACAATAAATTTAAACTTTGGGTAAATCCCAAACCGGCAGACAGAGAACAGCCTGCAGCCAGTGTTAATCATCCCAATAGTGTGAATTTTGTACGCTGGGTTGGGTTTTCCACGGGACAAAAGACGGAACCCGGCGATCAGGTGTGGATTGATGATCTGGTCTTGAGTCGTTCCTGGGATGATGTCATGGAGGCAGCCATCTCAACGAAGATCGCCACACAAGAGCCTCTGCCCGGGACTCCCTGGGAAGGCAGGGTAAGCTTCACACATGATGTCTATCCGTTACTGAAAACCCGTTGTTTCCAGTGTCACTCCGGAGTGGACTCGGAGTCCGGATATCGGCTCGATGTCCGGGATGAGGTCCTCGGCTACAGCACTGGCGATCCACTGGCCGAACCAGGTAAGGCGCGAACGAGTCGACTCCTTGAAACCGTCACCGCAGTCAGTCCCGAAGAACGTATGCCACCCGCTGAAAACGGGCTGGCTCCTCTTTCGATGGAAGAGATCGGACTGCTCGCTGCCTGGATCGAGCAAGGGATGCCCTGGGACGAGAAACTGCTCCCCACGCCGCGGATCCAATCGGATCACTGGGCCTTTCAGCGTATCGAACGTCCTGTCATCCCCAACTTCAGGCGTCAAAATTGGGGTCGAAATCCTCTCGATGCTTTCATTGCCACACGGCAGGAAGCGGAGGGTTTGACTCCCGCTGAAGAGGCTCCACCACAAAAGCTGGTGCGCCGGCTTTACCTGGATCTGATCGGTCTCCCTCCCACGCCGGAGCAGACCAAGGATTTCGTTGAGGCATTCAGAAAAGATTCAGAATCAACGTACTCAACTCTCGTCGAAGATTTGCTGGCTTCCAGGCACTATGGTGAACGCTGGGGACGATATTGGCTCGACCTCGCCCGCTGGGCCGAAAGTCATGGCCATCAACACGACATTCCACGCCCTTATGCCTGGCGTTATCGGGACTATGTCATTAACAGTTTCAATGACGATAAGCCCTATGATCGCTTCCTGACTGAGCAGATCGCCGGAGATGAGTTGCAGCCCTACACAGACGAGAATCTGATCGCGACTGGTTTCCTGGCTGCCGCTCGCATCAGCGGCAATAACATGGATAAGGCCGCACAACGCAACGATGTACTGGTTGATATCACTAACGTGACAGGCAGCGCTGTGCTGGGATTGACCATGGAGTGTGTCCAGTGTCACAACCATAAATTCGATCCGATCAGCCAGCGAGATTATTACCGGCTTCATGCGTTTTTCGTGAACGGCCAGCTTAGTAATCTCGCGCTGCGAGATCCCGGGACACCAAATCCGACCGATTTGGAGAACTGGATGAGCGATCGAGCCTACAAGTTCTACATGAGCGAGGCGGACAAACTCGTCAAGAAAAAAATATTTGACCACACAGAACAACCACACACCTGGGGTTTTTATGCACCGGGGCGGAGTGATTCTCAGATCGAGCGTATGCCGGTGGTTAATCGTGATCCGATTCGATGGAATCCCGACGAACTCAAAAATACGAGTGGTCATATTCTCATTCGAGGCGACATCACCCGTCCGGGCCCCGAAGTGACCAGTGGCTGGCCGGAAGTGTTGGGGCCCACACCGGTGAAACCGGAGGGGTTGAGTCGCCTGGAGTTCACTCAATGGCTGACCAGTCGTGACAACCCGCTGACCGCTCGAGTTTGGGCCAATCGAGTATGGCAATGGCATTTTGGTCGTGGCATCGTTGCCACACCCAATGATTTTGGAACTCGTGGATCGGTACCCACTCATCCTGAATTACTTGACTGGCTGGCAGTGGAATTGATGGAAAACGGCTGGAGTACCAGGCATCTGCATCGCCTGATTGTGCATTCCGCAACCTATCGCCAGCAACGTCTTCACAATGCCACAAATGCCTCGGTCGATCCCGGCAATCTGCTACTCTGGAACTGGCCATTACGGCGTCTCGAAGCCGAGGCGATACGCGATGCGGTCCTTGTTGCAACTGGTGAGCTTGACCATTCGATTGGTGGTCCCAGCATTCCTGCCCGAAATGAAGAGAATGCGTTGCGGCGGACGCTTTATCTCTACCAGAGACGGAGCGAAATGCCCACTGCCATGAAAATGTTTGATTCCCCAGAGCTGGTGACCAGTTGCCCGCAACGTGGCGTATCGACAGTCGCCCTTCAGCCGCTCTACCTGCTCAATAGTGATTTCATGATGCACCGTGCTGAAGTGTTGTCCTATCAAGTACGACTTGCCGCGGGGGAGGATCAGGACAAGATGACCGAGATCGCTTTTCTGCAAACACTCGGACGCGTTCCGACTGATGATGAACGCAAGCAGTCGCTTCGGTTACTCGAGGCCAACGGAAATTCACCTGATACCCTGGTTCATCTTTGTCATGCTTTGCTGAACCTCAATGAGTTTCTCTATATCCCATGAATCAAAATCAAAATAATCCATTCGACTCCCTGACGCGCCGCAGCGTGCTCGAATGTAGTACGCTGGGTTTTGGCTCAATCGCCCTGGCATCCCTATTGAACCAGGAAGGATTGCTGGCCTCTAACCGAGAAGGGGACCACACCAGACCACACATCCTGGGCCCACATCTGCCTCCCCGGGCAAAAAGTGTCATTTTCCTGTTCATGAGTGGTGGTCCCGGCCAGATGGATACCTTTGATCCCAAGCCGTTACTTCAGGAACTGGAGGGGCAACCAGTTCCCGAACAGATTGCGGTCAATGTTCCCAAGATTCCACGTTCTGGAGTGGATTCGCTGCTGATGGCTTCACCTTTCACATTCCAGCAGTATGGCGAGAGTGGGATTCCGGTTTCTGAGCTGTTTCCCAGAATCGCAAAACAGGTGGATAACCTCTGCGTCATCCGTTCAATCAATCATCGCATCCCCGTGCATGGCCCTGGTGAATGTGTCGCTTTGACTGGCACTGCGCTGGGGGATCGCCCCAGTATGGGTGCCTGGTTGACTTATGGCCTTGGTAGCGAGAGTAGAGACCTGCCGGGCTTTGTGGTCATGCTGTCGAATAACACAGGTCCAGCGCCCCAACGCCCCGGTTGGGGGCCAGGTTTCCTGCCATCGCGATATCAGGGAACTGTGGTGGATGCTAAAAATGGGGTGCCGTTTACCAGAATGCCTTCGTCCTATGACGACCAGAGCCGTCGTAAGCAACTCGACTTCATCGAATGGATGAATCGGACTCATCTGGCCAGTCAGGGGGAGGATCAGGAACTGGAAGCGCGGATCGCTTCCTATGAACTTGGTTTCCGGATGCAGTCGTCTGCGCCGGAAACTTTCGAGATTAGCCAAGAACCGGAGCACATTCGTCAGCTCTACGGATTGGACGACAAAACCACTGCCGAGTTCGGCACTCAATGCCTGATCGCCCGGCGA
>JAGQQT010000503.1 GCA_020426065.1 Planctomycetaceae bacterium
TCGTCAAGCCGACCAACAAACTGCTCTCAATGATGGCCGATGAAAAAAAGCCCTCCGTCCCCCCCGCTCCTTCACCAGAACAACAACTCCTGGGAGAAATCCGCGACCTGCTCAAAGCCCAGACCGAATCCTGAAAGACTCCGGTTCCGTGGTTTTATAGGTCAGGCTGTGCCTGACAGCCCTATGTACTACGCCCCCGAATACAACTCCTGTGGATTTCTTGCTGTTCCGGAACTGGCGGTGAGAATGATTTATGCTCAGGGAGATTCCTCGTCAGGCACAGCCTGACCGACTTCTCTGCCAGCGAGTGTGAGGTACAGTCCATATACAAAACCATGCAAGTGCGTGCGTCGAACGGAGGGATCGGGATCACGAGGGGCCACGACGAACCATTCCAATGCTTCGCCACTCATCGATCCCCAAAAGTGGAAAGTGGTTTGTGGAAGAACTGAAAAAATCCAATATTACTAGATTAAATTTCGTAAAGATTGGGAGAGGGATGTAACACACCGACCTGCGGACGGATCGTTAAAGCCATCTGGGATCCTGCCAGGGACACACCAACCATGTCATTTAGAATCAAAGTATTCTTGCTGTCCGTAATGGTCTTGCTTGTCCTTGCTTCAACATGTTTATTCTTTTTGGTTCGCTTCAGTCGAGTCAACTCTGCCGTCGCTTTTTCTAAGTATATTGAGTGCTCATTGCATTACTGCTGCAATATGAAACAAGTGGATTGGGATGACTTTTTGAGCAGAGCGAATGGGGCATCCTGGAGGACTTTGGCCTTGGAGGGAATGTGTCCAGACAATTCGACTGTACTCTTTGAGGACGATGAAGCATTAATCGCTTTGGATAATTACGACTTTACCCAATCATGGGAGGCGGAATGTAATGTGGCCGCGATCACCAACTGGCAAGAAAGGAGTCGATCGATAGTACCGCTGTCGCAAAAGTATGCCCAGGTATTTTGGGTCTCAAACAGTTCTACCAGTATCAATGAGCAGGAATTTATCATTGTGTATTTTCCTTCAGGTAACCCCTACTTCTGGTCAAGCACTGAAGATTCTGTTCTCAGGCAGGCGAATGGGCGATACACACTCAAGAATGGCACGGCGCTAAAGGGAAAAGTCCTGCGCCAATTTACCGTTGGACTTTCTTACCATACAACTGAGAGTTTACCTGTTGGCGTGTCTTCAGATTAGGCTGACTGTCAGGGCCTGTGTGTCAATCGACCTTGCAAACCTTCCCTCTTGAGATATGCCCCCGGCAGAAATTTCACCATTTCCCAAGCCCGAATCCCCCTCCGTTTTGCAACTTTTTCCCATGCGGGGCCGGTTTGATTCCGGGGTAGACACGTCTTGACATTTCCGACACAATTCGCGCCATCAAGAGATCACGGGGGTGATTTCTGATGCAACAGCTCGATTTCCGGACATTGGCTTTGCCACTCTGCCGGAGACTCGGGGGGAATAGAATCCAACGCACGAAGTGGGGACTGCGTCTCGTTCTGCCAAATTTCTTACGGCAGGGGAGGAACCTGGTTTTCGCTTCATTGGGGCCGAATTTCGAACGAAATCGTTTCTCCAGTTCCAACAGAATCTGCGGGCCGATTCTTCAGCGAGGCAAGGATGCCAATCATGAGCGTAATCAAGTTGTCGGGTCGCCCGACTTTTTATTGTGCGGTCGCCGCAACTCTGATGATGTCCGGCTGCTATCAGCCTTATTATCAGAATCCATATGGCCCCTATCAGGCGGCACCTTATGGAGCACCCGCTCCGTATGGGGCTCCTTCTCCTTATGCCCCGATGCCCATGGGAGCACCCGGCGGTCAGCCGGTTCCGATTGGACAGCTGCCCCCTACGATTTCTTCCAATCCCAACGGCAGCTATTACCAACCCGGTTCTGTAGCCGCTCCCAATCCGGCCGATGCCCCGCCGTTTGGTGTGCCGAATAACAAGGTGACACCCAATAATGGGGGAAATTCGGTGCCTCGTTATAACGATCCAACCAGCAGCAGTTCGCCATACTTTGAGCAGAACAGCATGCGGCAGAATACGTTCAATGAGTCTGCTGAAACAGTTGCCCAGGCTGACTTCGTTCCGGATCAGACCGCCAGCAACGAAATTGAAACCACTTCCGCCAATACCTTCGAACCTCCCGTGGTCGCCAGCCGACCTGCTCCCAGCGGTTTTCCGGGGATCAATCAGCAGGACATGCAGCCCATGCCTCCGGGAAATTTCGAAGTGCCAGCTCCTCCCCTGGGAGACCAGAAACCGGATTCCGCTGGTCTGGAAGGCGTGGTTCTGTGGGATGCACCGACCAATCAATGGATGCTCGATTTAATGCCCGGGAATGCCGCAGCCGGAAATCGGATGCCGCTGGCGGGATCACCCCAGGTTCTGTCCCAGCTGCAGCACGGACAGCGTTATCAGCTCAATGGATACATTCAGTCTCCGACTGGTCCGCAGGGAATGGCTCAGTTTTTTGTCGAGCGGGTGCAGGCTCCACAGGCCTCCACTCCCGCGCCTGCCACGGCAACACCGGCAACGGCCTCCCCGTTTGAATAAAGCGGAATCCCGATCTCAGAGTCTGATTTCTCTGGGCGTTGGAGAAAACCTGGTTTATGATTTGTTCTGTTAACCTGTACCCGATCAGTATCGTCAACTTGAGCTGCACATGAGTGGATCGCGCCGATTTGATTTCACACATGCGATGACACAACTCTGCGTTGATGTCTGTGAGCGTCTGGAAGTCTTTCAGCATATCTGCATGGATCAGGTTGCGGTCACGTTTGCCCAGGCACGCACACCAGGTATTTACGGTGTGCAGGCCAAGCTGACTCCTCTCCGGTTTGAGGAGGGAGCACTCACGCAAATCCGCCGGGGAAAACCCTGGACCGTCCAGCGCGTGTTTGTGGGTCAGCGGGAAATGCTGTATCTGCTCACGTTCTATCTGCCGCGATTCCAGAACAACACGTTCCGCGAGAAGATGATTACCGTTCTGCACGAACTGTATCACATCAGCCCGCACTTCAATGGCGATATCCGCAGGTTTGATGGTCGCTATCATGCTCATTCGGCCAGCCAGAAAGAGTATGACCGGCTTATGGACCGCTACGTGGATGAATACCTGCAGCTCAAGCCACCTGCGGAACTGATCCAGTTCCTGGAGCCGGACTTTCGGAATCTGCAGACCAAACATGGAGCGATTGTCGGCCGCAAACTTCCGCTCCCCAAGCTCATTCCCGTTTCCGGCAAACAGAAATATCCCGCCTGAGCCGACCAGAGTTTTGGGTCTGGTTCCTCGTGCGATTGGCAGCGTTATTTACGTTCTTCTACTGAGACCCACAGAGAACCTCTCGATAAGCAATCCGTGACCCATACCGTTCTCACTCTCCTTCCGGGCATTGGTATCTACACACCTTGCAAACGCCACAAAATGCGGTGTGTGGCACGCTCAGGAACGAAGCGGATGGGCGTGG
>JAGQQT010000504.1 GCA_020426065.1 Planctomycetaceae bacterium
GACCGAGACAATCTGAAACCGGTCGGAATCAAATGGAAGCTGCTGGGTATCGGCCTGAACGAAATCGATGGGCGCGTCCTGGGAGCCAGTTGTTCTGGCGGTGGCCTTCTTCCGTGCCAGTTCCAGCATCCCTTCTGTAAAATCACTGCCAGTGACCGGAATCCTTTTCCGGGCATATTTCCAGTAGGCAATCGCCAGATCACCGGTTCCAGTGCAAACATCCAGAATTGGAGCAGAACCGTTCGGTTTGACTTGCCGAATGGTATACCAGCGCCAATAGTAGTCGACTCCACCCGAAAGCACGTGGTTCATCGTGTCATAACGGGGAGCGATCTGATTGAACATGTCCCGGACCCGATCGTTGGATTTATCGATCGATTTGCCGGAAGGGGAGTCAGCAGTGGCTCGGGCCGGTTCTGTCAAAACGGTTTCCTGATTCACGTTGAAACTCAATGTGGGACTTTAGTTTTCGTTGATAATGAAGTGTCAAAATTATAGCAGGGTCAGACCGGGTGAACATGCAGCGAATACGGAGTTTTGTAGAACAGACGCTTCTGGTCTGGTTAATTCTGGCCTCGGTCGTGTTTTTTCAGCTCGGCAGCTCTGAGGGTCAGGGGCGGGAACTGATCAGCTGGGCAAAGCAGAACACCATGCAGGCGGCGGTGATGCTGGCGATGTTCTGTATCGGTTTTCTGCTTCCACCAGAAGAATTCCGAGAGGTCCTTCGTCGCTGGAAAAGCGTGCTGGGGGGGACATTTACACAGTACATGACTATGCCCCTGCTGGCCTGGCTGATTACGGTTCTGTTTCAGTTTGAGGGAGCGTTGCGGGTGGGAATCATCCTGGTGGGCTGTGTTCCCGGAGCGATGGCTTCCAATATCCTCACACTCACAGCCCGGGGGAATGTCAGCTATTCGATCTGCCTGACCACGGCAGCTACTCTGCTCTCTCCGTTTGTGATTCCTGTGCTGCTCCTGATGCTCGTGGGAGATTCTCAGCGGCCGGATCCGTGGCTGGTTTTTGAGAACCTTGTTAACACAGTTGCGTTGCCGGTGCTGGTCGGTTTTGCTGTGAAGTCGAGCTGGCGGTCGGGACTGAAAAAAGTGGATGATCTGGTCGCTGTGATTGCCAATGTGGCAATCGTCTGGATTATCGGCGTGGCGGTTGGTGAGAATGCCGAGCGGCTGGGGGCACTCACGCTCTGGTTAGGGGCGGGCCTGTTGCTGATCAATCTGGGGGGATATGTGGCGGGCTGGTATTCCGGAGGCCTTTTATTACGTCTTGATACCCCGAGCCGACGGGCACTTACGCTGGAAATTGGAATGCAGAATGCCGGCGTGGGGACGATGCAAGCGCTGAGCCTGTTCCCGGATCCTCTCGCTGCCGTTCCGACCGCTACCTACACGTTCGGATGCATGCTGACAGGTACATTGCTGGCTAATTACTGGAACCGTTCGAGTGTTCAGGCTGAGAGTGAGTCTGCTGCGCTGCCTGCTCAGGAGTGACAGTCTGGAGCGAATTCAGGTTGTTTTGTGTTACCGCAGGGACTGCTGGACGATTGAGACAATTCTGGCAATCACTTCATCGATCTCCAGATCGGAAGAGTCGACGGTAATCGCATCCTCAGCTGGCTTGAGGGGAGCGACAGAGCGAGTCGTGTCGCGCCGGTCTCTCTCAGACTGCTCGGCCAGAATTTGTTCGTACGATATGTCTGCCTGATGCTTGAGGTCCTCATAGCGTCTTTGAGCCCGGATTTCAGGGCGGGCGGTCAGGAAGATTTTGCAGGTGGCGTGCGGAAAGACGACTGTTCCCTGGTCGCGTCCTTCGGTCACAATATCCTGCTGGCTTGCCAGACTTCGCTGATGAGCGACCAGATGGGCACGAACATCCGGCAGGGAGGCAATGATGGAAGCGGCCTGACCAATCTTTTCCATCCGGCTGTCTTTCAGCAGATCTTTTCCATTGACCAGCAACTGATGATCCTGAATGGAAAATTGCAGCTGAGAGGCGACTTCGGCAACCAGATTCCGATTGGTTAATTCGATGTTGTGTTGCAGGCATTGCCAGGCGACTGCCCGATACATGGCTCCTGTATTCAGAAACTGGAATCCAAGCTGATCCGCTACCAGGCGGGCCACCGTCGATTTTCCCGTACCGGCAGGTCCGTCAATCGTCACAACTGTAGGCATCATCCGGGGCTTTGTGAGAGTGGAAGGAGACGTAGAAAATCAGATGAAGTCAATTAGAACTGAACACGGATCCGAACGTAATCGCAGGGCATGACTTCAAACAGGATGGTTTCCTGCTCGATGCTTAATTCCTGCAGAGTATTGCCCCTGAAATCGACTTCCCAGGCCAACGCTGGTTTTCGGAACAGAGTCCAGCGGACGTGACAGTGACGGCCTTCGGTTTCATTCAGGTCAAAGTCATAACAGTTTGGTATATTGTCTACGGGAGTGGATTCCAGCAGCATGACACTGGGGCTGTTAAAATGATACAGCCAGACCGAGCGTTCTCCCGAGACATGGGGCAGGTTGAGGGGGCTTGGAGGGTGAGCCAGCAGTTGTTCGGTGGCCAGCAGTTGCGGTGCATTCAGCCCGATCGCCTGACGGAATTCCCGATTCGATTCCCCATGGACAATCAGCAGGGAATCGAGCATTCTCATGCCGGTGCGACGATGGAAGGGGCGCTGCTCCGAAAAGAGGGAAATGGTTTGCTCTCCATCCAGAATCTGAATGGGTCCGGTCGATTCAATCAAGCCCTCTCCAGCAACGAACTGGCTTTGCTGGAGTGTGCCTTTCACGGTCGCTCCCGAGGCTGCCCAGGCAGAGCGAACTGCGTAGTAGGATCGATCGGACTGAGCGGAGGGAAGTTTTTCCGGCATAATGCGAAGAGTGGTTTCAACCACGTGAGATCCACGCGTGACCCGATATCCAATTTCAAATCGAGCGATCAGGGATTCATCCTCCGGAGTGACCAGTTTACCCGAGACCTGAATTTCTCCCACGACAGGTCCTGTGCGGAGAGTCTGAATGGATTCAGCCACCATTTTTGAGTACGTCGGTTCGGTGGAACGTTCTCCATACTGCCGGACCGATCGGGAGATGGTTCCGGTTTCACCATCCAGACGATAAATCAGCCGCATGCTGTAGAGATTCTCATTGGAACCCTGAGCACGCATCCGCTGAATACCTCCCGTTTCCACATCAATCTGCACATGAAAGTGTTCTGTCTGCAGGAAGAAATCTCCAGCCAGGGGGACGGCTAATTTCTTGCGGCGGGTTGTGGGAGCAGAACTGCCTGGCACAACACAGAATCCGTGAGCGGGGATATCTACCAGTGCAAAGGATTTGTCGGCGTCGTGCTGATCAGCTTTCACGCACCCTTCCAGCTTCGGAGAGAACCCTTCCGGTAGTTCCACGGCGGCCAGACAATTCCGGCACTCGGGGTTCAACAACAGCAGCCCTGATGAACCGGTATT
>JAGQQT010000505.1 GCA_020426065.1 Planctomycetaceae bacterium
TGGCACAGTCCTGTTTCAACCTCCACACCTGCCGCTCTCAATCGATCCACACCAGACCCGGCTCCATGCTCGGCAGGATCCCGTGAGGCGATCACGACTTTTCGTAAGCCAGCCTTGAGAATAGCCTCGGTGCAGGGAGGAGTTTTTCCGTGATGGGCACAAGGTTCAAGAGTGACGTAGAGAATGGCATCGTGAGGTAAAGGGCCAGCATTCCGTAAAGCTTCAACCTCTGCATGCGGCCCACCGAAAACGCCATGGAATCCCTCGCCGAGCAACTCGAGATCGCGATTGACAATCACCGCTCCGACGAGTGGATTTGGTTCCACTGATCCGCGGGCGGTTTGTGCAATCGCCAACGCACGCTGCATGGCCTCGACAGGAGATGCAAATCTCATGACTGGGCCATGCCTTTCGCGTGATCTCGGATTGCGGACATTGGAATGCGAAACCGGAGCAGATTCAGATCATCAGTCCTGACCGGGAATCCACAACTTGCCGGGAGTTGCTGCCTCTGAACCCGCTGCCGACCAGTTTCCCTGCTCCACATCCTTCACCGACCCGGCGATCACGATGCTCTTGTCAGTTCCCCAGGTGGGCTCAATGTTGTGTTCTTTGAGGAATTGAACGATGACCTGCTCCAGATCAGGCAGCTTCCGCAGGAACTTCTTGTGAAACTCGTTGAGGAATTCCGGGATCTTTTCGTCCTTGGGATCTGTGACCAGGAACTGCAGCTGACGCATTTCCCATTGCAGGGTTTCTTCAAACTTCTGTCCGCTTTTCGCAGCCCATTCCCGTGCCTGTTGCAGTCGCTCCAGGGCCAGGTTCCGGTCGAACTTATCCCGTGCCAGATCCACATAGGCATGCCACAGGACCGGCATCCGATCCACGGGAATGACATTCTCACGGAACAGGACCAGACTTAACAGACGTTCCATGAAACCGGAATGCTGAATTAACTGAGCCCGATGAACCAGCACACTCAACTGCTGGTCATTGAGCTGCTCAAGGGGAATTCGCAGCATCTGCATGACATCGCAAGATGTGAGATCCTGCTCATCGGTAACCGGGTATGGCTCGCTTTGAGCCACTCCATATTGGTCTTTCAGGGCATGCAGATCGAGCTGATACTTCTGCCGATCCGCGTAGGCATCGAGCACATAGAGGGCAGCTGCCAGCTTGATCGAAAGTTCTGAATTTCCTTTAGCTTCTGCAGGAGTTTTTCCATCCAGTCCCTGCAGCTGAGCATGAGGCCATTTGACATTAATGATCTCATCCCAGGTCCGCTGGCCCATTTGGGCCACCAGAGCGGGTTGAGCGTCATAGGGTAGATAATACTGCGTGCTGAAACCTTCGTAGTCTGACCAGTCTGCGAATTCCGAATCGGAAGCCAGTTCGGATTCCGCCAGTTCCAGGCTGTCCTGATATTTCGGGCCAAACCATTGATCGAATTCGGATTCCTGTTTCTGATCGAGGATGACATGCACTGACGTGGAGTTTTCCTGTCCGACCACGTCCAGACAGGTAATCACTCCAATCACATGCGGCAACTCTTCCAGCTTTTCCGGGATTTCCGTAACACTTTTGTCCGGTTCCCGGTTCAGGATATTGAAGATTGTGACGGAGATATTCTCCTGCTGAGGTTCGTTGGAACGAACTCTCTGCAGGCGGGGCTCCTCATCAAACTGGGTCAGAAGCCGGGACAGGGATTTGACCTGATATCGGCGGAACATCTGGGCGGTCTGCTGACCTTCCAGATCGAGCAGTTGTGCGATTGTTTCCGCCGCAATGGCCAGTTCGCGATCAGCAACCTTGGTGGCTGCTGTATGCAAAGTCGCCGAGGCTTCGGCATGGTTTCCGTCCCAGGCATGGAACAGACCAACGTTGTACCACAACTCTCCCAGATCTGGATGACGCTCCAGGAGACTGCTGCAGATCATGGCTGCTTCGTGCCAGCAACCAATTGCCGACAGTCCAACTGCCTTCCGGAACAGTTTGTCCTCATCTCCTTCAAACGACACCTGTTTCAGGTTGTGCACACCACGCAACGGGTAAGGGACAGACTTTTCGCCATCTGATTCCAGTAATCGCAGGAAGACCTGCTGCCGATCCTCATCCCGGACAAACCGCATGGCAAAAGCCAGATGCTGTCGGGCGGCCAGATATTTCCCTTCCTCAAACAGGGAGGAAGCGATGCCGGCGGCCAGACTGCCAATCATTTCCGGATAGAGCTTCACCCCCTTGGCGAAGGCCCGGTGTATACACGACCGCGATGCCTCAAATCCCTGCAGATCAAGTGCCGCTGTCGCATCCAGGATGCAGGCCAGAGGATGATCGGGAGTTGTTTCCAGCAGGGCTTTCAGTGCATTTCGAGCCTCTTCAGGCTGCTCCAGAAACAGGTACACGCCAGACAGTGAGGTCGCGACCCAGGCCCGTTCCGGATCCTGTTCGTGCAGCTTTTCCAGGATTTTCAGAGCGGCCTTGGACTGGCCTCCCTCGTGCAGTTGCAGTGCTTTGACCATTTCTGGCGCAATGTCAGCACAGCAGAACTTCAGCTTTTTGCCACTCTCACAGGGGCAAAGAGAATACGGATCCAAAGACATGAGACATCCTCTCGACGGAATTGTGCCGGATGATTCCCTCACCCGCCCAATTCCGTAAAATTCTCGTCACGGTATTTAAAAAGAATCGCATTTTGATGCGAATTCGCCATCTGTTGAAAGCCGGAATCGCCGCAAGATTCGGGCAAGATATCAGAAACGATCTGGAAAAACGAGGGTTACACAAACTCAGTAGAGGACATGTCAGCAGGCCTCCAGCCCTCCAATTTGCCAGAACCACTCATTCTGAATCTCATTTTTCGCTATGATCGAACCCGTTCTCCAAAAAATTTCCGTTATTTGATCCCAGGGCGACGCTTGGAACCTGCCAGTAAGCAATCTGTTCTCCAGTCAGCCATCCAGCTGAGAGGAGTCCGCACGCATAATCTCAAGAACATTTCCGTCTCCTTTCCGCACGGAAAACTGACGGTAGTCACCGGCGTGAGTGGCTCCGGCAAAAGCTCGCTGGTGGAACATACCCTGTTTGCCGAAGGTCATTATCGCTATCTGAGTACGATGGCGGGGCATCTTCCTCAATTAATTTCCCGGCTCCCCCGACCTCCACTGGATGAACTGGTGGGGCTCTCGCCGCTCGTTTCCATTCCTCAGCAACGCCCCACTCCTTCAGCTCGCAGCACCGTGGCCACCTTAACAGGCCTGCTCGACTATCTGAAACTGCTCTACGCCCGGAAAGGGACCGTGATTTGTCCTGAATGCCAGGTTCCTGTGGAAGCCCAGACCCGGCACGCCATGGTTGAGCAACTGATGAACCTGCCGGAAAGGACCAAAGTCCAGCTGCTCGCTCCCGTCGTGCGAAATAAAAAAGGGGCACACAGTGCTCTTCTGGAGCGGATCCATCGGGAAGGGTATGTCCGGG
>JAGQQT010000506.1 GCA_020426065.1 Planctomycetaceae bacterium
CAGAACGAAGTTCTTTCCACTGCAGAAAAACTCAATCTCACTCAACTCGCCCAGCAGCGGCTGGCGGCAGGCTTTCGGGATAACACCTGGTTCCTGCAGACAAAAGGAACCGACTATCAGCTGGTTCCGCCCGCAGTGGCTCCGGTTTCTGTGGTCAGGACTGCTTACATTGAAGCAGACGGAGTCCCATTACCGGAACCGGATCCAGCTGATGCGACCAGGGTGACTCATGCCTGGATGACGGTTCATCGTTATGAGGCCGATCACCGGGTAGGTTCTCCGTTTGCTGACTGGAAAACGTTGCAAGCGGAGTAGATACGCTCAATTGAGGCGAAGGCGTTTTCTGGCTTCGAAGAGCGCTGCGACGAGTTCATCGATCTCTTCATGCGTGTTGTAAAACGCAAAGCTGGCCCGCACGCTCGCATCAATTCCCAGGGACTGATGCAGCGGCATGGTGCAATGATGTCCGTGACGCACGCAGACATTGGCCCGGTTCAATAAAAAGGCCAGGTCCTGGGGATGGGCTCCTTCCATTGTGAAGCTGATGATGGCCCCTCTGTGTTCGCTTGCAGGGCCCAGGATTTTCAGCCCAGGAACCTGCTGCAGCTTTTCCATTCCTGAGCGGAGCAGTGAATGCTCGTGTCGGGCAATCGCTTCATATCCGATCGTTTGCACCAGCTCCAGAGCGGGGCGCAAGGCAATTGCCTGGGCGATGGGCAACGTCCCGGCTTCAAATTTGGCGGGAGGCGGAGCCCAGGTGGAATGATCCGGGAAGACCTGATCGATCATATGCCCGCCACCGAGCAGTGGTTCCATCCGGTCCAGCAATTCCGCTTTGCCGTACATGATTCCCACGCCCGATGGGCCGTAGATCTTGTGACCGGAAAAAGTCAGGAAATCAATTTCATCGGCAACGACATCAATCTGAGCGTGTGAAATCAGTTGAGCGGCATCGACGACGAAGATCGCACCGGCATCATGGACCTGCCTGGAAAGTGATTTCAGGTCGACCACCGTCCCCAGAACATTCGACATTCCCGTGACACTGACAATCCGGGTTCGCTCGGTCAGCAGCTGATCCAGTTGATTGGTACTGAGTGTGCCATCGGGATGCAGGGGCAGGTATTTGACGACCGCTCCGGTCTGTCTGGCGATCATCTGCCAGGGAACCAGGTTGGCGTGATGCTCCATGATCGTGAGCAGGATTTCATCTCCCGGCTTCAGAACAACGCGGCCATAACCCTGAGCGATCAGGTTGAGGGACATGGTGGTGCCGGAGGTGAAAGAAATCTGTTCCGGAGTTTCCGCCCGGATCAACTGCTGCACCGTCCGGCGAGTCAACTCCAGTTCATCATCAACCTTCTGGCCGAACTGATAAACTCCCCGATAGGCATTGGCGTAATACTGTTCGTAAACTTCTGTCGTTTTCTGGATGACGGAAACCGGTTTCTGGGTGGAGGCCCCATTGTCCAGAAAAACAACCTGCTTGCCGCGTTTGTCCTGCTGCCGGAGGATGGGGAACTGTTCGCGGATGAGCTGAACATCAAAATCAGAAGTCGTTGCGTTGTTCACGAGAGCAGCTTGCCTGTTCGTCGTAAGGGAAACCTTTTTAGGGAGACCACTCAAAGATTGAGGGCCTGCTGGGCAGCCGAACGGATTCGCTGCACCATGCCGTTTAATCCATTTTTGCGTTGCGGGCTGAGATGACGGTCCATTCCGAGTCGGTCGAAAATGGCATGGATGTCAAGTTCCAGAATCTGCTGTGGCGTTTTCTGCTGATAGGCGGCCATCAGTACCACAATCAGCCCGTTGACAATCATGGCATCGCTTTCCGCCTGCAGATTCAACTGCGAATGTTCCGAATCAAAATCGGTGGTCATCCACACCTGACTTTGACACCCGTGGACGCGGTTCTGTTCGGTCTTTTTTTCCGGGGAAAGCTTGGGCAGATCCAGTCCCAGATCAATCAGGTAATTGATCTGATCGTCGCTGTCACCCAGAAAGTCAAATTCCGCGTAGATTTCTTCCAGCGGCGGAATGGTATTCAGGTTGTCATTGTGATCGATCATGACAGACTCAACATTTTCAGCGAATGGTGGGCAGGAAAAGATTACTGCAGGATTTCCAGTGAGGTCTGTTTTGGACGGGACAGGAACTGTTTCGCTGCCTGCATGGCGGTTTCGGTGGCGACCTGCAACAGGGCTTCTCGGGCAGGGCTGCCTGCGGCCAGCAGATCCTGCATCCGGCTTTCATCTCCGCAGACACGAATTTCAGCAGTGATGGGGATTTCTCCCAGGAAAGGAATCCGCTGTTCGGCGGCAGCTTTCGCCGCTCCTCCCCGGCCAAAGATTTCTCCCGTCATGTTCTCGACCATTCCCAGGACCGGGATGTTCACTTTCTGGTACATCCCGATTGCCTTGATGGCATCCAGCAGGGCCACTTTCTGGGGCGTACAGACCACCACCGCTCCCGCCAGTGACATCATCTGGGATAAGGTCAGTGCGACATCGCCGGTGCCGGGAGGCATATCGACAATCAGATAATCCAGCTCGCCCCATTCGGTGCCGGAAACAAACTGCGTCAGCATTTTGTGAAGCATTGGTCCACGCCAGATGACTGCTTCCTGTTCGGGGACGATGTAACCGATTGACATCAGTTTCATTCCCTGATGTTCGACCGGATGAACGCGCTGAATGATGCTGCCGTCGGTATTGAGATGTTCACGGACTTCCGGTTTGCCGGAGGAACCGGTCATGTGCGGAATGCTCGGCCCATACACATCGGCATCCAGCAGGCCAACGCTTGCTCCGAGATGTTGCAATGCCAGCGCCAGCGAAGTTGCGACAGTGCTCTTGCCGACTCCGCCTTTGCCACTCCCCACGGCAATCACGTTTTTCACTCGCAGCCCAACCGTTCCGCCCGATTTCGGCCCGATCACATTGAGTGATTCTGCAATCTCCACATTCTGAACGTCCGGACGGACCTGGTGAAGCCGTTCACGCAGACTGGTCAGCACTGCCTCCCGATGGGGATAACCGGGGACGGGAAACTGGATTTCCAGTCGTACGGTGCCTTCATCCAGTGTCTCAACAGTCATGGCTCGAATCGAACCAATCGTGCAGGGAAGATCGGGAAAAGGAATATCAGAAAAACTGTCGGAGGAGACGGGCTGCATAACAATTTCAGTTGGTTGATTAGCAAAAGAAGCAGGGAGTTAGATTGGCTTCATTGTAGCGGGTTTGAGAGAGAAATCCGCCCCTCAGGTTGGAAAATGTCAGACGCAATGTCCAGCCATTCAGGAGACCTGCATGTCCGCTATCTGATTGACACGTTTCAATCAAACATCACCGATCTATTGGCGCTCATGAAAGCAGAATATCGTGCACCGGGTGATGTTCTTCGACTCCAGTAATGCGGACATCCAGCCCCTGCACCTGGAATGTGAAACGTCGGTGATCA
>JAGQQT010000507.1 GCA_020426065.1 Planctomycetaceae bacterium
CTGCGGCCCATACCGGATTGAGGGTCATCAATGCCTGGCATGACATTGGTGTATTTGAGACCGAGACGCTCACAGGCATCGACAAACTCGGGTTGTTCCTGGGATAACCTTTCGAGCAGGACGTCACTGCGGCAGATGGGCGTTGCCCCGCCAGATTCTGCAGGAATTTCGCAATAGAACATGATCCAGTTGGGATAGATGGGGGTCTGGGCCATTTCATGATGGAAGTAGATCGTGACTTCCGGCGGAGCTTCGTTGGCCGAAAAAACCCGTTCCGTCCGATTGACGCGGACTGCGTTCGAGAGTGATTTCTTGTAGGGAAAATTCTCCAGACCAAGTTGACAAACAACCGCATCGAAATCTTCGACGGTGTCGATGGCGAAATCTCTCAGCAGCACTGCTCCATGTTTGGAGGCCAGACGCAAGAGGTCTTCCCGCTGCTCATGTACCCACTGGCAGGTCTGCTCCAGAGTAAAATCTGGAGATTGCCGACGAATGATGTAAGGAAAAGTAGTTTCTCCATACTGCTGACAACCGGTGGGATCTGCAAAGACGGGAGCGTTGAATGAATCGGTCATGATGGCAGGGCCTCTTCCGGGGGTGATGCAGGAGTGGTGATCACTCTGATGATGTGGATTCGCGTTTACTGGACAGTCATCAGGTGATTCAGTAGTTTGAATCAAACAGACCCGATGTGTCAAACCACTCCCCTGAATTCCCGACAGCCCGGCAGGTCACAGTATGCATGAATTGAAAAATGTCTCACGCAGAACTTTTCTGGCATCGAGTCTGGCAGCTGGAGTCTGGGGTGGATTACCTGCGAGCCAATCGAGTGCCAGTCTGCTTCGCTCAGCCAATGAGCAGCTGCGGATAGGTGTCATTGGTGTTGGCTGGAGGCCTGATATCAAGCGGCAGGGCCGAGGGATGGCTTTGGCAAAACAGGCTGTTTCGCTTTGTGATGTCGTCATGTTGTGCGATGTGGATCAGGTGGCGTTGCAGCATACCAACCAGACAGTCTGCCAGGGAAAAGCCGAAACGACCGGTGATTATCATGAGATGCTGGATCGGCCCGATATTGATGCCGTCCTGATTGCCAGTCCCGATCACTGGCACACCAAAATGGCTGCCGACGCCATGCGTGCGGGGAAGGCTGTCTACTGTGAGAAGCCGGCCACCCATCATGTTACGGAGGGAACGCGACTGCTGGAGATTGAGAAGGAGACCGGTAAGACCTTACTGGTAGGAACACAGCAGCGGACGGAGTATCAACAGATGTTTGCCAGGGTCGCATTGATGATGCGGCAAGGGCGTCTGGGGGAGTTGCAGTCGATTGAAATCGGACTGGATCCGGGGAATACGGGCGGCCCTTTTCCTGTCACAGAACCGCCGCCCGAACTGGATTACGAATCCTGGTTAGGTCCCGCTCCGAAAACGCCTTACATCAAAGAAAGAACTCACTGGACTTTCCGCTGGTGGCATGAATATGCCGGGGGCAAGATGTCAGACTGGGGAGCCCATCATGTCGACATCGCGCTGTGGGGCATGAATCTGAATCCTCTCAACAAAATGACAGTCCGGGGGACAGGCCAGTTTCAGACCGAATATCAGGATGGACTCCCGCTTCAGAGCGACCTCTACAATATGCCTTCCACGTTCGAAGTTCATTGTGAACTGGAGAACGGTGTCTCGCTGGTCCTCAACAGCGGACGGAACGGAATCACGTTGAATGGCTCGGAAGGGCGTGTTTTTGTCAACCGTGGAAAGCTGGAAGGGGAGCCTGTGGATCGACTCAAAGACGATCCCATTTCCCGTAATGCGATTCAGGAACTCTACGGCGGAGAGATTCCGGCCTCACACATGCATCATTTTCTGGACTGTGTTCGTACCGGTCGGAAACCGATTTCAGATCTGCAATCCCATCAGCAGACCATGGTGGTTTGTCATCTGGCCAATCTTTCGATGCGACTCAAACGACCACTGCAGTGGGATGGACATTCGCAAACAATCGTGAATGATGATCAGGCCACTTTACTGCTCTCCCGGAAAGCTCGACCGGGATACGGACTGGATGACTGAACCATCTCTATTCTGACAAACTCGATTCCAATTGAAGAATGATTAACAACGGGACAAACATCACATGACCACTGAGAAACTGCAGACTCCCATTTCCTTCGGACTGATTGGCTTTGGAGCCTGGGGAAAACACCACGCTGATGCGATTGCCAAAACCGACGGGGCAAAACTGGTTGCGATTTGTGCCCGCAGCGAAGCCTCCCGAGCGGCCGCCCGGGAAACCTATCCAGATGCCACCATCTATGAGGACTATCGGGAACTGCTGAAGAATCCTGCCGTGCAGATTGTCGATTGCGTTCTACCCAGTTATCTGCATCACGAAGTCTCTTCGGCAACGTTGCGGGCCGGCAAGCATCTGCTGCTGGAAAAGCCGATGGGAGTTTCACTTGCCGAGTGCGATGATCTGATTGCGATCGCTCGTGCTGAGAATCGGATACTGGCGATTGGACATGAGCTGAGACTTTCTTCCATGTGGGGTCAGGTCAAGACACTGATTGAGGATGGTTACCTGGGGGAGCCAAAGTATGCACTGGTAGAACTTTCGAGAAATCCCTATCGCCAGGGAGCGGATGGCTGGAGGTATGACATTTCCCGCGTCGGGAACTGGGTCCTCGAAGAGCCGATTCACTTTTTTGATCTGGCACGCTGGTATCTGGAGCAGTCAGGTGATCCGATCTCGGTTTATGCCGCTGCCAATTCCCGGCAACCGGATCACCCTGAACTGCAGGACAACTTCAGTGCGATCATGCATTTTGAGAAGGGGGCTTATGCGGTGGTTTCCCAGACGCTCAGTGCCTTCGAACATCATCAGACCGTCAAGGTAACTGGTACGAAAGGAGCGTTGTGGGCCAGTTGGAGTGGTGCGATGGATCGGACCCGGCATCCCACCTATTCCCTGAGAGGCTTCAATGGCGAGAACGTCGAATCGTTTCCGATCGACAAACCCACCGGGGAGCTGTTTGAACTGGAAGACCAGATCGCGATGCTGGTGAATGTACTTTCGAGCGGTACCTCGCTCTCCTGCACGGCAGAGGATGGACGCTGGTCTGTGTTGATGTGTCTGGCTGCTCAGAAATCGATCGATGACCAGCGCATTGTGCGATTCGATGAGCTAACGAGTTGAGTTTGATCTATCCACTGGCTCTGCTTATCACCCATTCTTTTTACATCCTGGAATTTGGTTCTACTCAAATTGTGTTGGAAAACAAATGCCTGAGGGGTGGCCCGGAAGAATTCCGGGCGGACGAAGTCCGTCAAAGGCTGCCATCGGGCCGTTCAATGAGAACACCGTTGACCTATAATTAAGAAGGTCAAAATATATTCAAAACAAAGTGGATCGGTCTCGTGTACCGCAGCCTGAAACGGCTGCGCCGCCCGGAATT
>JAGQQT010000508.1 GCA_020426065.1 Planctomycetaceae bacterium
CTGCTGGGGAAATCGGTCATCAGTGAACGGCATCCACTCTACCTGGGTGTGTATGAAGGAGCGATGGGGCGAGCGGAGGTGACTAAATACGTCGAGCAGAGCGACTGCGTTCTGCTGGCCGGAACCTTCATGACTGATATCAACCTGGGGATCTACACCGCTCATCTGGATGCTAAAGACTGCATTTATGTCACGAGTGAGCAGTTACGGATTGGGCATCATCATTTCCATAACGTCCGTCTGGATGATTTTCTGGAACGACTCGGCAAAGCGAAAATGAAAGTGACAAAACGCCCGCTTCCGCCGGCCCGGCCCGCTCGTCCACCGTTTAAGGTGCAGGAAGAGACAGCCATCACAACTCGCCGATTACTTCATCGCATTGATGAGCTGATTAATGAGCAGCTGGTGGTGATTGCCGATGTGGGTGATTCCCTGTTTGGAGCGTCGGATCTGTGCATTCATCAGCACACCGAATTCCTCAGCCCGGCCTATTACACCTCGATGGGCTTTGCGGTTCCGGCAGCTCTGGGAGTGCAGGTGGCCAATAAAAGTTTGCGGCCGATTGTGCTGGTTGGAGATGGAGCGTTTCAAATGACCTGCATGGAACTGTCCACCATCCTCCGGCATCAGTTCAATCCGATTGTGGTGGTGCTCAATAACAAGGGCTACACCACTGAGAGGTTTTTGCAGGAGGGGCCGTTCAACGATATTCTCGATTGGAAATATCATCGGATGCCAGATCTGCTGGGTGGCGGCTGGGGATTTGAAGTGCATACGGAGCGGGATCTGGACCAGGCATTGAAGGCGTCGCTGGCTCATCAGGATGCGTTCAGCATTCTGAATGTGCACCTGCAGCCGCACGATATCAGCTCCGCCCTGACCCGACTGGCAGAGAAGATGAGCAAGACGTTGTAGGTTTTAATCAGCTGCGGGTCTCTCTCTGATGGACGTTCAACAGCAAACACCCGCGGCTAGCGCCTTGCGGCTCATTCACAACCCAGGCATCTTAGATCCTATTCAAGTTGTGTGGATACCAATGCCCGGTGGGAGGGTGAATCTGGCTGGGATCAACTTTCAAACAGGCGATACCCGTGACGCTCAAATTCGCTGAGAGCATAGTCGAGACGGGTCATGATTCCCTTGAGCTGATCCCGATTGGTGATTTTCTGCTGCTCATTATCAGTGACATAGAACACATCGACCACCTGATCGACGTGAGTGGTAATCCGGGCCTGGACAACGGAGAGATCCAGATCGGAAATGGCGCGGGAGATAGTAAACAGCAACCCGGGACGATCGTGTGCAAACACATCGATAATCGTGGCACTGGGAGAGGTTTCGTTATCGATCACCACTTTGGGCTTCTGATTCGAAATCGGCGCCTGGGCTGATTTCATGCCATAGCGGCGATGTTTGTGGAAGAGCTGCTCGAAGGAAATTGGCCCGGAGACGGCTCGTGTCAGATTCTGGCGGACCCGTTCGATGCGGGCGGGATCGGGCTTTGTGTTAAAATCCCGATCCTGGACCAGAAAGCGGTCACAGACAAATCCGTTCTGGCTGCTGTAAATATCAGCGGACAGAATCGAAAACTGGGCAGCGGTAATCACTCCGGAGATTCGATGGAACAACCGTTCCCGGACAGACTGCCGCGTGAAGACAGTCAACTGCAGTGTCTTGGTGTCCGAATCGTATAGGTCGATAATTTCAACCTGTCCGGTTGTGAGCCGTAACGCCACTTCCATGTCCCGCACAATCTGACTGGGCGATATCCCCAGCAGGTAATGGTCGGGCATCCTGTTCAGCTCATCTGCCAGTCGATGCTGGACATCCTGATCGGAATTGGCCTTTGCAAACTGCTCGCTGACCTGACGGCGGATTTTTTCGAGTTGCTGATCGACATCGGGACGGTCGTACTGACCTCCGAGGGAGAGCGAAGTTCTCTCATACAGTTCCTGCAGGAGTTGAGCTTTCCAGTCATTCCAGATGCCCGGACCGACCGCTTTGATATCAGAAATGGTGAGCAGGTACAGTTTCCGCAGCGTGGCCGCATCATGTACCTTTTCGGCAAACTGACTGACCACAGCCGGATCGGAAGTGTCCCGGCGAAAGGCAAGAATGGACATGCTCAGATGTTCGAGCACCAGCAGGGCGATCCGGTCGGTAACTTCCTGATCCAGATCCAGTCGGTCGGCCACTTTCCGCACGATCTGTTCGCCCAGTTTGCTGTGATCCTGCTCAAACCCTTTCCCCAGATCATGCAGCAGTAATGCCAGGCTCAGCACCCAGGGTTTGTTCAGCTGGAGGAAGATTTTTTTCTTGTCCGGATCACGAGACAGGTTGTCCATCGCTTCGAGCGCCCGGAAGGTATGCTCATCAACAGTGAATGCATGATAGTTGTTGAACTGCAGCAACCCTCGGGCATGGGCAAACTGTGGAACCAGCAGCTCCAGAACGCCACAGTCCTCCAGATCTCGCATGATCTCGCCAACATGTCCAATCCGATTCAGCAGATTCTGAAACAGTTCGACAGCTTGGGGAGTAATTTCTTTGGATAGTGTCCCTGCTCGATTCCGTATCGTTTCGATCATCCGTGAGGAAACGCGGACATTCTGATCGGCCGCCACACAAAAACCGTGCAGGATTGCTTCCAGCGAGGCAGTGGCTTCTTCGGCACGATGGTTGATGATGCTCAACCGGCCGTTGAGGACAATGTAGGTTTCCTCAAGAATTCGCCGCCGGACCCGTGCGGAAACCCGTTCCTGAAATGTTGTCGGTTTGCTCATTTCCAGAAATCGGCGGGCCGTTCGGGCCACAAAGTCCGCTTTGCGGAAATACTGCTGCATATAGCGTTCAACCGCCCGCTGTCCCTGCAGATCCTGCAGGCCACCCTGATCCGAAAGTCGGAGCTGCTCATTCCTGGTCAGGACATCCTGGCTCCGTTTGGCGTGGATATGCAGGCTCATCCGGATCTCGGAAAAATACTTTTGAGCCTGGACCAGTGATTCAGCCAGCTCCGGCTTCAACGCTCCGCATTCAGACAGCTTTTGGAAACTGGAAACTTCATGTCGTGCAAAGCCCACCCAGCGGATCAACTGCAGATCCCGCAGCGTACCTGGCGACCGTTTCACATCCGGTTCGAGAGAAAAAACAGCCAGTGCCGTCTCGGCAGCTTCGGTCTTCCGGGACTCCTCACACTGATCCATAAACCTCCGGCGGGACTTCTGCAGCCAGCTTTCAAACCGGACTCGCAAATCCTGGTGGAGTTCGGGATTGCCCCAGAGAAGTCGTGTCTGCACCAGGCCAGTGGCGACCTGAGATTCATCCCGTACCAGTGAGACTGTATCAGCAATCGAACGGGTTGCATGACCCAGCTTCAAACCGGCATCCCAGCACTGACGCACAAATTCCGCATTGAAATTCGCATAAGCATGTCCCAGCTGCCCTTCGAAGGTGA
>JAGQQT010000509.1 GCA_020426065.1 Planctomycetaceae bacterium
ATCAAATCTCAGATACCATTGTGTTTCATGCCGCTCATTGAAGGCAGTCATGAGGTGATCGGTTTTTTCCACCTCGAAGTTCCAGTTAACCCAGGGAGTTAGTCCGGAGATTTCCACGGGAACTGTTTCCCGACGGGTGCCACGGGCACTTCCCAATGCCATGGGATCTACTGTTTGCTGAAATTTACGTGGCTTGATGATCTGGCCGGGATCAAACAGGCCGGAGCTGGCCAGGGGGTATTTCTGATTAAAGATGGCTTCCCACTGAGTTCCCGTTTTCTGTTCATGGCAAACGGTCTGGGCCAGACGGGTACGGAGTTCGCTTCGATAGATCTCTGCCGCAGACCAGTCCCGATGTTCCAGCATCAGGGCCGCCAGGCGGCAGATCAGTTCCGGTTGCATCTCCGCCGGACCAAACTGCTGCAGCCAGATCAACTGCTGTTCCAGCAGAAGAGGAAACTGGCTGGAGTTCAGCAGCTGGCTGACGCGATATGTGAATCGGACTTTCCACCCCGGCAGAGAAAACAGCGGTTTGAGTGTGAGTAATCTGTTGGCTTCAGGAGTGCCATCCAGATAAGCCTGGGCGAGTTGTTCGATTTGTCGTCGCTGCTCGTTAGTGGCTTCCGCATAAAGATCGCTGACAAACCCTTCGGCGAGTGCGGGGAGATAAACTTCCCGGGCTTGGGGCAGATGCACGTAGGCTTCGCGGATCTGATCATTCTCCAGCAAAGTTTTGAGTGTCCGATACGCATCAACCGGACGATTCATCAGCCGCAACGTTTCCAGGTAGCGGACGGTAAACTCAGGAGGGTGTTCAGCGGAAATCATCAGATCGGCCAGTTGTTCGATCAGGGACTGGTCGATTTCGAGAGACTGCGGATTCGAATTGAGCAGGACTTCAGAAATGAGGCGAGCGACTGCTGAAGAGCGGGCCAGCTGATAGGATTCCTGCAGTTTCTGCAGCCCTTCGCGCGGATTTCCCCGATGCAGATTCCGCTGCCCGTCCAGTGACAACTTTTCCGCTGGTGTCAGCTCTGGGGAAGCCGGATCAATGATTTTCTGCAGTTGTTCATCTGACATGATCGCTGTCAGGGTGGTACCGTTAAGTGAGTAAAGATTACCGTGCGAGACAATCAAATTTCCGAGTGGTGCTTCCAGAGTACCCGCTGATGCGGCCAGGGCGGTCCCGGTTTTGACGTCCAGAGAAAGCAGATCCCGGTTTTTGAGTGGCAGATGATAAACGTGACCACGCAGCACACCCCGTCCAGACGGAATGCTGGTGAGCAGGTCGTGCTGCCAGAGATCATTTCCCAGGATATCAAAGCAGCGGATCTGTCGGCTCCCCACAATGAAGATTTCACCAGTTGGGCCCACTTCGACAAATAATCCATCCTGGCGCGGGATTACCCAGCGGACTTCTCCAGTTTGTCGATCCAGTGCGAACAGATCCTGACTGTCGAGCGGGGTGTGAAGAATCAGGTCTCCGGTACTGATTGCAACACATTCCTGCCAGGATTCATCGGCGTTGAAAGAGATCTTCCGTACTTCATCGCGGATCTGCTGTCGGCGAATCTGGAATGGAGAGAAGGCTTCATTCTCCGGCCCGGCTGGTTGGGCGTATCTCAACATCCACTCAATGGATCTGCTGGCAGGGTTGATTGCAAAGATGGTTCCGCTGTTGGTCGGACAAACCATCAGGGGAGCCAGCCAGGTCGGAGTCGTCCCGGCATAACGGCGGGGACGGTCGGAGGTAATCGACAACTGCGGGTGAGTTAATGGCTGAAGCCAGAGTACTTTTCCGGTAGTCGGTTCGAGTTGTGCCAGAAACAGTTCGGAACCACTTTCGCTCATTACGAACAGACCTTCCGGACAGGCCAGGGGAGCCCCCAGGAAGAAGTGTCCGAACATGGCCTGCTCCTGCTGCCGCATGGCATCTCCGCGAATTTCCCACAGCAGTTTTCCCGTGCGGGCATCCAGCGCCGAAAGGACATTGGCATCGATGGGGATCAGGGCATGAGTCCGCGCATCCAGAAATGGACCTGTATTCATCGTAACCGTAGCCAGTCCACTGCGGCGGACTGTATAGATTCTTTCCTCATCGCTGCTGAGTGCTCCCTGGGTGAGGTCCCAGCCCAGTTGCTGCAGGACATACGCACTCGGCTCCAGCAGGCCTCCGCTGCGGGAATCCGTAATTCGATTGGAACGGGCAATTTCGTATTTGCCTTTGAGTTCCTCGTTGAACAGGAATTCCAGTGCCCCATCGCGTGTAGCCGAGATCCATTCAACTGATCCGGTTTTTGTGTTCACACAGGCGACCCGATCGAAACCGGAAACATATATCCGGTCATTGACAATGACCGGATTCCAGGCGGGGACCTTGGGATAATCATCACTGTTCAGGTTGTTGCTGATAGAATGGATGGCCTGCTGCATTTCCAGGCCTGCTTCTCCCGAGAGTCCCAGCAGGTGTGGAGCCAGATCGACAGACCATCTGGGGACCGGAACCATGTTGAAATCAGCTGTCATTCTTGTCCGCTGACTGTCCCGGCGAAATGTGGGCCAGTCTGGCAGATCCCGGATCCATTCCTGGAGGGACTGACCGGATTCATCATCTGCCCATAATCCGAGCTGCATGCAGAACTGTTCGTAAGCAAGTTGCTGTTTCCCGAGTGTGACAGGTCCGTTTTGAAAAGCAGGTTTCGCTGCAGCACAGGCTTCTGAAAGTTTCCCGAGACGGGCCTGGCAGACCGCTTCCTGAATCATCAGCCACGGTTCGAGCCGTAATCTTTGGGATGGGATGGATTTGAGCTGCTGGACCAGGGCCAGGCTTTCCCGAATCCGTCCCCGATCCAGATAGATTTTTGAAAGCAGATGAGCAGCATCCCCGCCCGATCGGGTCAGAATCATCCGACCTGAAACATCCTGCAGAAATTTCAGATCCTGTGTCTGATCATAAGTCTGCAGGAGATGCTGAGCCTTTGGTCCGAACTGCAATTCGTAAGCCTGCAGAATGGGAGCTGGCAATGTGGAGGACCAGCTAAGAAACTGTTTCTTCAGGCTGACGTATTCTTCTTTTTGATTGCCCGTGATCAGTAGAAAGTCGTTGGGGTGGTCGAAAATGGACTGCATTGCCACCGCCGCTTCAATTTCCCTTTTTTCAGCAATCAGGGAATCGAGCGTTTCAATTTTGCGGCGTAAATCAAAATCGACATCAACGACCAGTCGATCCTGAGGATCCTGAGGTTGATCTTCAGCCGTTTTCAAAAATGGTGAAAAAGCAGGGGACTGCTCTGCGGCCCGGGTGCTGTCTATGTAGCTGAAGACAATCCCCAGCAGCAGACAAGAGAGCCAGCAGTATGTTTGGCAAGTCTTAGTCAACAGGGTGCCTCGAAGAGTAAGTGAGGTGAGAGATAAAAACCTGCGGCAGCGTTCAGGTACAGTTGACTCCAGTCGT
>JAGQQT010000050.1 GCA_020426065.1 Planctomycetaceae bacterium
CGATTCCATGTTGTCCAGCAGGCAATAACTGTTAACAGGATACTGATCAGCCAAGCCATTACATGAGAGTGGCGAATGTCCTCGACCTGTGGAAGTCATCGTGTTGTCGGATCGCTCAATTTTATCAAGATCCACTAATTGACAGGTGTGATACTCGACGACGTCGTATCCAAGCAGATCGTAAAGTGAAAGGTCAGGCTCTCTGAAATCAGGATAGTTACCTGAGTGGAAATCCTTTGGATCCATGCGGACACCCCGCCCATCCTCTCCAAAGATCATTGGTATTGCACGATACGCATACACGTGCAGAGTGGAATTCTCCTGAGATTCCTGGAGGTTCCAGAACTGTTTCGGCACAATCCAATGAGAAAACTGCGAATCATCAGCCATATACAGCGTAGAATCAAAATGGTTTTCCACAGCCATGTCCGGTCCATACGCAATGCAATGGCTCACACTGCAGATCTCATCGATGTGTTCCGTTTGAGGACTAACACACCAATCAGCAGGCCGTGGTCTGGGAAACTTTAGTGAAAAACCCAGAAAATATGGAGGTGGATACTTTGTGTTATTCATTCGACTGAGCCCAGGGTTTCTGGCCTTCGATAGTTTGGGTGGCCGGGTTCGAATGAAATGAGCCCCCTAGATTGAACTATCTGGGAGTCCGCTCTAAACAACTTCAGCCGTCCGTTGACTGGTAATGATCAATTCTGTTTCAACAAATGCTGGCGAATCTCAACTGGAAATATCCTGTTGGGTAAATTGTCCTGATCGTGAAAGACTGGCAGCGACTTGTCTTTGGTGGAGAAATGAATGTACTGGTGCTTTCGGACTTTGGTTCCCTTAATGAAGTACTGTGGAAAACCTCTACCTAATCGACCGTGATGATTCCACTCGCGGAATATGCCATGTCGGATTCCTTCGTCGAAATGGCGCTCGACCTCAACCGTTTTTTGATCCTCATTGATCCACCAGGCGTAACCATGGGGTAGACCATCCTGCATGCAGTGAACTTCTGACAGATAAAAAGGGGCCTCACCGGAGCCGTTCACAGAATGCCACCAAAGGTCAACGCCAGTCCCTTGAGTCATCGTGTATTTACCAATCAACTCACCGGATGGTGACCATTGTTTGGATACACCATGAGCCTTTCCGTTCAGGAAAGGTTCGGCGGAAGTGAGAATGCCATCAAAATACCAGGTGTACTTAATCCCATGGAGCTGCCCGTCCTTCAGGGGGCTCTCTAGGCACAGGTACCCATCTTCGTCATACACTCGGGTGCCAACCAGTTTTCTGTTCACAAAGCAATTCACCAGTTGCTTGCTGCCATCTTCATACCGCACGACGATCCGCTCTGAAGCATTACGCGGTATACTCGATTTGTACCGAAGGTCTCGAGGCATGGCCTGGCTCATAACCAAAGGTCAATGAGAGGTGCTTTTCTCTCTAACATGAAATATCAATCTGCATAATTCTCCATAAAATTCTGGACTGTTGGATGCAGAGTGTCAAGCAGCGGACGCCTATGGCAGTTTGGCTTGAGTCCATGTATTCTATTCCTCAACACTCCACGCTCATTTGAGTTCCACTGGCTTTGCCAGTGTCGAGCAACGGGTGGTTGGGGTCTAATGAAATGAGCCCCCAGAACTCATACGAGATCCAATCACTCCTTCGACCCTCCCGGGGGGAGGGTAAAGGAGCGTGGAACAAATGCGATTACCAGATCATCTGGAGGTTCGCCTGGCTCAACCTCAGTCACCCTGACTTTTTTTACTGGGCTTGCTCAAGTACTCATCTCGATTGACGAGTTCATTCGTACTTTCGTTCTGTTTAAGCTCAGGGTAATGGTCAAACAGTTTTGACAGGCAGCGTGCCGTCCAGAGGGGCATGATTCCCCACAGTTTTCTGTCAGAATTTGCCTGGACGGATTTTTGCAGAATTTGACACAGAAGCTTTTCTACCTCGGGAGTGCGGCACGACGAATTGCGCACCAGCATGAGGGCATCAATGGTTGGTCTCTGCATGGGAAGCTCGATGAGCTTGCGTTTTGGTCGATCTCCTTCCCATTCCGGCTGATCTGCCCACTTACGCACGAACTTCAGAACCGGAACGATTGCCTGATCACCCAACGCTTCCAGCTGCTCAATCGTATGGTCGGATGCCAGGAACGACCATTTGGATTCATTCTCCTTTCCAGAAGCGATTCTCTCCAGCACTTTCACCCAATGCTCAACCTGTCCAGCTTCTGACTTGGTGGCCACATCACCTTCAAGGTGGTCCAGGTAGGCCTGTTCCGACTGCGGTCCCGCCTCGACCTGATCGGACCAGCCGAAGTATCCCTCATGTTCCTCAACGACATAGCTGCAATTGGGCGCGAGCGGCAATCCGGCGAAAACGCCATTGTCCCGAGCCTGCAGCAGGGCATCCCTGATAGTGATGCCAATGGACTCAGCCACCTGTTCAACGGTGGTGCCTTTGCCGAGCTTTCTCTTTGTTCCGTCAGGCAGTATCAGGTTGATGGGCGAACCGTTCTCGACCAAGTCCGAGAACGCCCGGTGCCATTCGTCAAACTCGATGGCGTTCGGCTCGATATACGAATTCCATTCTCCGTCATTTTTCGCCTGCGGACGCGTATCGAATATGATTGCCAGCCAGCCTGACTGGTCGAATTGATACCCGATGGTGATCTGCTGAATGGACGCCTCATCCCGCCCCGGTCCCTCGTTGATGTAGAGTGGATAATCCCTGACCCGTTGAGTGATCTGCTTCCGAATCAGTCTGGCTGCTTTTCGCAGATCGAGTTGCATCTCAGTAATCGCCTGGTTGTTTGAGACAGAAATCATTCCTGACGAACGGAATTGAAACCACAGGGTGGTCAATCAGGGTTGAAGCCATTTGTCGTTCAGAGTGAGTCGTAATGCATACTTCTGCTGCAATTCCCCGGTCAATGACCGGCAATCAACCGGGGCGACTCTGCTTTCCGGATGGACTTACCTGGCAGGAACGGGAGCGGGAGGAGACCAGTCTCCTTCGAGGATTTCGGTTCCAGGCAGGTAAAGACGCACAACGTAATTCCAACCCTCTGTAATCGGAAGATAATTGCTGGCACTCGGATCACCTCCAAAATGGATCGTCATCCCGCCATCGGCATCTTTCTTTCCGGTGACATTATTCTTGGAATAAGCGTTCAAGTTGTTGGGGGTAAAGAAGCCATCCTTGTTATAGACCGTTACAGACCAGAACCCTTCGACAGGTACATTCCGGGGCATAGTGAGTGTGTAAGCGGACTTACCGTCGTTTTTCTCCGGCACAACCGAAACATATTTTGCACCACGTGGTGGATTTCCACCCCAGCCAAATGAACTGGCCATCAGGTGAACGATCGGGTCGACCTGTCCCTTCTTTCCGAAACCATCCGACATGTCGGTGAGCTTATTGGCCAGACGGTTGAGATCCTGACGGGTTTGTTCAAATGAGACCATATCCCAATCGGGCAATTCCAGTTTTCCGGGTGATGCCTGCTGAATCTGGATGGCATCCTGGAGAGCGTGAGCGGCCCGCATGTCTGCAGGATCATTGGGATCGGCAAAGGTCCGGAACAGGGCCATCGCATAGCGGGTCCCCACCGAGTCCATTGTTAACGTGACTTCCCCCCCTCCATGCTTGAGGACCGGCATAAAGTGATCCTGGCTGATGACCAGCAGGGACTGGAAACGGTCCGGAGATTCGGGTTTGACAATCGTTACCGGCGAGATGAGATCGAACACGATCGCGGTATACAGGGTATCGCGGTTTCCGCGGATCGTGGTCTGGTTTTCAACCGAGTAAGGTTCACGCAAGTGAAGTATCTTCCCAACTCCACCTGCTTTTTCGGCATACCCCTTGAACTGCACATCGCTTTCCGCACGAATGTAATTCCGGATGGTCACGGGGACCTTCTCCGCCAAGGCGGACGCGGGCAGAAGACTGCCCAGGACGAACAGGACGAGGATGTTTGTTTTCATGGTTGAGTTCGATCCAAGAGAGGAGCGTTATCAGAAATGAATGTACGAACCAGATCGATTCCTGATCACGGGAAAGGCATCCTTGAATAGCATCCCTCATTGTTCACCGATGAATGCAGGGTGTCAATCATGGGAAGATGTGGGCAAATGATTTGCCTGGCGGGAGCCTGAACACATTCCTTGTGTTTCTCTATCCAACTTCAAATCGAAACTGGGCATTCTGCTCGCGGGCAATTCTCAAGCAAATTGCGAGGTCTAGAAGATCTTTGCGAACATGATCAGGATCTTCTAATCCTGCAGCCATGTCCGCATCATTCTCGATTGCATGGATTAGAACTGTTACGAAAACTCTTGCTGGCTCAGTAAACTCGCGATGTGTCGTGACGCACCTTCCATTGCATTTAGAGTTTACCGGCAACAAGTAAAACACGATGCCCTAAATGCTCAGCGATGTCTTTTACGAAATCATCGGTAAGTGCTGGCCAATTCCAGAATTTGAATCCCAGATTGGCAAATCCCCATGGTGGGTCATGTTCCCATTCATTTATTGGCTGACGCTCGCCGCAGCGAGGACAAGCCAGTAAACCCGGTCCCTTATTTTCGTACCACTCGCCAACGGCATCGCCCCATGTTTCAGGCACTTCAATGCGATCTGAACAGGCGGAACATATGAGTTCGAATCCGCCCTGGCCGGAATGGAATACATTTCTTTTTGTGATGACATCCAGCCCATTGGTGACAAGTTGAAGCAGGTGTTCGTCGGTGCCGCCAGTCGCCTTGTGATAGTTCGGGCCGGGCGGATAACCCGTATCGCTGCCTAGAACACAATCGGTTGCGTCCGAGGTTACGATTCCCTCGTCGACGAGCCATTCGAGGATCGCAGCACCCAATTCCGGCGCCTCGGATTCAGTTGCGTCTCGATCGACGACAGATTGGAACCAATCACCCATAACATCACCTTGTTAACATAACGACACGCAACGCGCGTGAAGAATTCTCAATATCAAGGCCGCCCGATTTGCGTACTCGGATGAACGCGATTGTTACCCGCCGCTTGGGATCGCGGACATTTGTTCCTTATCGGGTACTGCTTCATTCCAAACCGCACGCATCAAAGGAGAAAGCGTAAAGCATTCGTCCATACAGGTGGCGTCGACGCAACACCAATAGTATATCGTCGAAGCGTGCAGCAAGAAATCGGCAACAAGGAGATCATGTATCGTTCGCCATTCTGCTTCGCCCATGTTGTGGAAGTCTAGCGCGTCGTGAGCGGACGCAATGATCAGGGTCATCAATGCGAATCGTTCGTCATCGTCCATTATCAGATTTGAGTAGGTGCTGACAAATTCAGCGAGGCGTGCGCCGTCGGCAAATTCGATGTCCCAGTCCTGAGAGTACGCATTCGAGGAGAAACCGAAAATGGCATCAAGACGCTGAATAGCTGCCGCGGTTGGATGTCGTACCGTTGGTTCTTCAGGTTTGGCTCCAACCATTGCGTGCAGGCTTTCAGTAGTAAGGGTGCGTCCTATTACACATTGTCCGAAATGCGAATTCAGGAAGGTGCGTTTCAACGCACGCTAATCAACTTCGCGGTTCATGGATAATGGGTTGGTTATTCCGGTATTTCAGGCTTCGGATGCAATTTGAAGTAACGAGAGTATGGTTGAAGATAGTTTGTGTCTGTCTGAATGCAGGTGATCTCTTCGAGCGGAATAAGCGTCAGGTCGTTGTCCCAGTTTCCAGCCCCTGAAAATTCATGTATGCGAACGAAATCATCCGGATCTGTATCAACATACGTGCCGAAATGCACAAATGGCGGGTCAGACAATTCCTGCTCGACGATGATCAGTGTGTCCGGTTCAAGAGAATTCAGGTAGTCAGACCATGAGTTGATTTTGAATTGAGAGTCAAAGGGGACTTTCGCTATGGTCCCCTCTGTAGCCATGAGCTGACGCTGGAATCGATTTGTTGGATGGCATCGCGCGTTTGTGATATGCCGTCGATCCAGGAGAAGGTATCCGTCAAGAAGGAAGTCTCTCACCAATTGCAGCATGATCAGGGAGTCAGATACGGCGAGGATAAATCCTTGCAGTTCGGCACTATCAACACTGTCTCGGCGAAACGAAACGAGCTGCCGTCCGGTGTAATATCCGATGATGTCTTCGTCTGATGGAACCATGGCGAGGATAACTATTCCTTGGCAGCAGGATGCGTCTTGACGCTCCTTGCTCGATCTGTGCATTCAGGGAGGTGCGTTTCAACGCACAATGCGATTACACTCCTCTCCGTTATGAACAAGCGATGCTCAATCATCGAACGATTTTTCGTAGGCAACACGAATTCGTTTTGAGTTTATGTCTCCCTTTGTGCAAAAGGGGCAACCACAAGGTTTATTGCCTTTGGCATCGGGGTAGTACCGCCATCCAATGACCTGCGGCAGTGAAATGATTTTATGTATCTCAGATGGCTGAATCTTGCGTGGGACGATAATCTCAAAGCCTTCAGGTTGTTCAGCGTTGAAAATCACCCCAATTGCCTCAACGGCAGTGAGCAACTGATGATTTTGATTGTAATGTCCGACCATGACTATTTGGTCGTCGGGAATGCGAAAGTAGACACCGACAATTGTACGTTGTCCACCCCGTTTGAGTTCACGTAGCCACTGATGCGACACGTGAAAATTGTCGGTTACCGGCATTGCGAACACAATTCGGTCATAGCCCTCATTAAGCGGCTGTTTCAGACGACGCGGTTTGATTCCAGCACGACGTATTGATTCGATTTCTTTCTCAGCCGCGAGGTGAACGAGCAGTGCCATAGTAAGTACGTTGCTTCATGTCAGAACTAACCATTAGCCAGAATCCCCACTCTTTCTAACGGGAATGAGTTTTGTGTAAAACACTACGCGTTATTTTTGCTAGAGAAAAAAGTGTGTCAAGAATAGATACTGTTTTCTGGACTGGCTCCTGCCTGACTGTTCATCTCTGGCCATAATTTGAGTCTTTTAACACTTTGAGGCTGTTGAGCGAGATTGATTCACCACGAAGATCGCGAAGAAGAAATATGATAATCTCTCGTGCCATATGACCGGTTGTGACTTCGAAGTGTACCGACAACGGATTCCTTCGTGCTCTTCGTGGTTATCCTGGAGAACCTGGAACAGATGCTATGCAAAATGCCCATGACGAGCGTGGGAATGGCACCGGCTTCGGACCAATATACCACTCCACGTGTTGTTTTTGGGAAACATCCCATCCCATTTGGAAACATCGGTCTAATTTGAATTTGATCGTGGGGAATTGTGGCTGTTGGAAAAAATCTGATTTGCTTTGGTGGGACTGGTGGACAGGCTGAACGCTTTGCCGTTTTATCCGTCAGGCCCAGAGATCGAGTCATGGACCCTTCCGTTGAAAGCTATCCGGCTGCCCCGTCCGCAGGTATTGCTTCCGTCTTCCAGCAGAAGCATTTGCCGGCACTGGATGGGCTACGGTTTATTGCGGTGATGCTGGTGATCTTTGATCATGGCGGGATTCAGCACTCGGGCGGAGATGGGGTGACCTACTTCTTCGTGCTGAGCGGGTTTCTGTTTTCCTGGCTGTTCAGTCGTCAGTGGGAAAAAGAGGGGAGCATTTCGTTTCGACGTTATTATTGGCGTCGCACGATGCGGATTATGCCCGCCTGCTATGCCTGCATTCTGTTTACGATTGCCGGCCGACTCCTGCTGCAGAATCCGGTGGATTACAATCACGCTCTCGCGGCGGCCACCTATACCGCCAACTATTACAATGCTCTGAACGATCATCCCGCAACCGGGTTTTCGTTTTTCTGGTCGCTGGCGGTCGAGGAGCAGTTTTATCTGATCTGGCCGATGGTGTTTGTCTATGGCATGACGCGTGGACGGCAAACGCTGATCCGCATTTTGCTGCTGACGATTGGAGCGGTGTGCTGTTGGCGTTCCCTGCTGCGACTCGGGTTTGATGTCGAATCCCCCTGGCTTTACAACGCCTTTGATACCCGGATCGACAGCATCGCAATTGGTTGTCTTTTAGGAATGATTATCCAGGAGGCCTGGTTTCAGCGCTTTCTGAAAGTGGCCACCGCTTCGGTCTTCTTTCCGATTCTGACAATTGCGTGCGTGATGGGAGTCCATAAACTGCCGGAGGATTTCCACTACAGTGTCGGGTTCACGATCGAATCCTTCTTCATCGGCCTGGGGTTGTTGCAGTTACTCGTCCTGTCCCGCCACAAACTGTGGAACTGGCTGAACTGGAAACCGATTCAATTCCTGGGAGTGCTTTCTTATTCAATGTACCTCTATCATGCGTGGGGACTGGCGGTCGGCTGGAAGTTCACAATGCTCCCGCTCACGGCCCAGGTTCTGATCGGAGCGTTGGCGACGGTTGTGCTCGCCTGCTTTTCCTATTATTTGGTGGAACTCCCCTTCCAGAGAATGCGCGACCGCTGGGAACCCAAGCCACAACCGATCACCGTCCCCGCCCGAGGAGCCAATGCCATCAGCTGATGGTCGAGAATTAGCTTTCGAAATCGGTTGATAACATTCCTGTACCAGGTGCAGGCGGGTGGCTGGTGCTGAGCAAAGCGAACCCCCAGAAGATCAACCTCTGGGGGTTCATTTCATTCGACCTGTGCCAACTGACCGTTTTGCCTCAAACGTATTGAGGGCTCAGAATTAAAAGGGACAATCAGATGGCTTGGGGCACATCATCATGTTGTCAGATTGCTCCAGTGAAAGGGGATATCCGGCATCATCTGCAGCGTAAATTTCAACGCGTCTGTTGTCTGGATGTGTAGAGGGATTGACGACAATCCAGTTGGATGCAAACCCCCTGATTTTCAGATGATTGGCTGGCACACCGGCTGCAATCAGTTTTGATTTGATCGCGGCTGCTCTGTGCCATGAGAGCCAATCATTCGATGTGCCATTATCACAGATACTGGTGCAGGTATGCCCGTCAATCATCCAATATCTTGTAGATCCCATACTCATATCTGCGTTGATTTTTGCAGCCATCTGACCAAATGACATTGGCGGCATCTGCCGGATGCTCGTGGAACAACTGACAAAAAGAATCTGGTCAGCCATCATGATTCTTTTTTGGGAATTGTATTTGTTCCGGTCGGGCTTTTGTGTTTGGCCTCCTGCATTCTGACTCTGTCCGCTGCTATTGATCGGACGCCTGGGAGGATCACCTTTGGTGATCTGAGGAAATGCAGCTACTGATACAGCTGCCGCGACAGCGAGAATACATGCATACTTAATCATCGGTTGGCTCTCCTTATCGATTTCATGATCCGTCCCACTTAGCAGGTCACCTGTTTATTCCTGGAGGGACATACTTTAATTCCTCACTCAAACCCCGATTCCTGATTTCAAGGGAAGATGCTGCACCCAGCAGGAACGGTGACAGTTTGTGTCCTGACTTCAGTCTGTTATTCAGCGATGAACCATCTCCTTCCTCTCTGCTGTTCTCATGCCCGTTAAGCGCAGCCAGGCAATGTTTCAGCAGTGAACTGATTATCCAGAATTCGAGAAGATCGAAAATCGATGAATGAATGTCTTTTGTAATGGTGGATACCACCATGGATTCGGCGAGCCGAGCCGGTATCTAGAACTGGTCCGAAAACTCCTGTGGGCTCAGCGTCTTTCCCCTGATGGCTGACAAGGCGTCGGCGACGAGGCGATTTCCCATATCGTCAAGGAGTCGCAACGCAGTCAGCGATCAGGGGAAAGTCGCCCTGTTTTACTGTAATTTGGAGGGAAGCCATGAGATTCGAGTGCTCGGCGTCATTCGTTCTCTGCAAGGGACAACCTTGCATCGGCCTCATTCCTGGATCACTCGAATCTCATGGCTTCTGAGCCCACAGGAGTTTTCGGACCAGTTCTAGTGTTGAGCACAGCAAATCCCCCATAATTTTCAACCTCTGGGGGCTCATTTCATTCGACCTCAGCTATTCGAAGTTTTAATCTGAGCGGGTGATGTGGGTTAAGTTTCACACCACCCTCCCTGCCATAATTCATCCATGACAACGGATCATCATTCATGCCGAATCCTGAGCCTACGCCCGAGATGATTGCGTTTTTTGAGCAGCGTACGCACGAGCACATTGAGCGTGTGCGTCACTGTTTGAGCGTGATGGCATCGGTTTCAGAATATGCTGATGAACTCAGGGAACGGGCTCGTATTCACGACGCTTCAAAGTTCGAGAAAGAGGAACGGATTCCATACATCTGGCTCACGGAATTCCATCGTTGTCGTTACAGTGGAGAATCGTTTTCCTATCCAGAGGGGATGGCCGAGCAGGTACGTGCCGCAATTGAACATCACGTCAAAACAAACCGCCATCACCCGGAATTTCACCCTGACCCCAATGACATGACGGACGTCGATCTGATAGAAATGGTTTGCGACTGGATGGCAATGTCACAGGAATTCCATCAGGACGGAGGCAGTGCTCGAGGCTGGGCAGACAAGACCATTGGCGATCGTGTAAAGTTCAACGACGAAAAACGTGCGTTCGTTTATCAGATGATTGATCTGCTGGATGAGCAACTCAATCAGGCCAGACAATAAGAGAAGCGAGGCATAAGTGGTGGGTTGCGTTTCACTCCACCCACCCTACACCTAGAGCCTCATTTCATTTGACTCCAGCCACCCAGCCCCCGGCTGTATCGACGATTTTTAGCTGTCTCTATGCGAATCAGCTTGCCGCTGCAGTGCAATGACACGAGGATCGGTATCAGGAGCAAGGCTGACTGTGGCAGACCGGCTGAAGGGGCCAATGGATATATCAAAGATGCGTGCAACAAGTCCGCCGTCTGGAACTGCGTGAAATGTAGGAAGTTCTGCATGCCTGGTCAGAAATGGAAGGCCAGTGCATTTTGCACTCTGCTGAAGCACATGAATCACGTTCCTGGCGTGCAATAAATGGTACGGGAATTCTTGCGATTCGACCCATTCTCTGATTCTATGCCCTGGAGAAATGAGTTGAGTCAGGTTTGGGACGGGTTGTGATGCGTCAATCACGAACGTAGTGATGGCACCTTCCGACATGGAAGTGAGTAGACAATTCACGTAGCCCGCTTCGCCTGTCCATTCTTTACGTGGAGCTTTTTCCGTAACTTCACTGTTAGATTCCGTTATCAGGCGTAATTGCGTGAGAACAGTTTGACCATCCATGAACAGTGACGACAACATGTGATGTCCACTGCTGACAGCGTCCATTTCTCCTTCGACCATTCGCACGCCGTCATAAGTCAGCAGATAGAACCGTGTAATATCGGGGCTCGGATAGCTGAAGTCAGTAGAAGGAGTTGATTGTTCATAGTAGTTGTCTGCTGCCTTTACGAATTCGAACGCTGCCGACCTGACGTTTTCATGCGTGAAGCCGCCAATCACGCCAAATGTCGAAGTCGTGTAAAGGCTTGCATTACCATCACACAATGAAACGACAGTCGCCGTATGATCACTGATGGGAAAGTCCATCAAGACGCCGTAAACCCGAGGGTATTCGGAAGACGCTTCAATTCCGAGTTCCGAACAAGTCATGGTGAGCATACGTAGTCGAAGTTCGCGCATTGCGTTCGAGTTTGGAGTTGCAGCAGGATCAGATGACATGGTTGTTGGTATCTCTAGAGTCTAGGATTTTAATGACAGCTGGGTAGCACCGGTTAACGCGAAGCGGCTGCCGTTGTGACGAAGTCACAAGAGGGTGAGAATCTATTTTCGGCATGGCGCCAGACTAGCCAGAAAGATAAGATGTTCAAGGACTTCCTCCTTCTGCAGATAGTGGTCTGCCACTTTCAAACGATCTCAGCATAGCGCGGCCTTCATCGTCACTTTTGCCCAGTTCGATGGCTTTCTTCATCCACCTGACGGCTTCTTTAAAATCCCCCACCTCAGAATACGCAGCAGCCAGGACAGTGACATGTCTGTAATTCGTCCATCGTGAAAGCTCACAGGCAGTCGTTGCGAGTTCCAATGACTTCTTACCATCGCGCAGGGCCGTCTTTGGGCATGTAGCAAGAAGCCAGGCGTAGTTAGAAAGTGTTTGCGCAGCCTTGTTATCCAGCCGGATAGACTCGGTGAAATCACTTGCAGCCTTTTCGTATTCCCTGTTGGCACGATATGTATCGGCGCGGAATCGGTATACTTGTGCGCTATTCGGATTCAATAGTATACCCGACTATCTTATCGCGTCGAGTTCGTTATAGCTGCCCGTGTCGTAGTACCTGCGTGTTACACGAAGCGCCAGCTCGATGTCCTTAATGACATTGCATTCATGACAGAAGTAGCCCTGATCGCTCTCCCAGAGTCGGGTCTCTGTCATGTCGCCGCTGTCGTCTTCATATTGCCAGTCGGCCATGAAGTGAAAGAGCGCAAGGCGCCCATTGCCTCCAATCACGTTGAATGATTCATCGTCATCATCGGGATCTCGGCATCCAAGCTGGACGATCGGGAAACAGTAGTTGTCCATTTTGCGAATCGCGGATTCGACTTGCTTCCAAGTGGGGTTGGAAGTCGTTTCCGTAGTCCTCGGTCGTGCGTCGCGGAAATAACGAATCACGTTCATGTATTTGATCGGACTTCCCATTCCGGGCAGACCTTGGTGCGGTAAGAAAACTGTGTCGGGTAACGAACAAGGTAACCGGGTGGCGGCCACCGGCTTGGAATACAGAAAACGCGCCAACCGCCGCTCAGGTTGCCCCCTTGTTATCTGCCATTTCCAGGCTTGGCGGTTGCCGCTGTTGTTGTAGTTACCACCAATGGCTTAGCGATCTTCAGCGAAACGTTTTCCGGGATTACACATTCAAAAAGGTCCACACCTCCGCCCGTGAAGAGTACAACGGATACTTGTCGATTCGCATTGTTGGTGGCGCTGCTGACAACGAGCCAGTCAAAGTTGAATGGGTCAAGTGTGCCATCGATTACCTCGCACGGCACAGGAGGAACATGGAAAACGATTACTTCGTCTGCATCTGGTTTTCGCGTCATCGATTGCGTCAGATATGCCTTGCCAGTGCCTTTGAATATGGAGACTGTAATGTTGGGGTTGGGAACCATTCCCTTTTCTCCAATAGTTCCGACAAATCCAGTCGCAAGTTTCGCAAGCATGGCATTGAATGCTTCGGCATCGCCCGCGTAGTAGTTCGTGCAATCTGAAGCCACAGTCGACAACGAAGTGGTCGTGTGCACCGTCTTTGCGTCCGCGCCAAAAGAGATCGCTGGCAAAACGGCGATCAACAGGGCGATCAATGTTCCATTGAGATTTCGTAGCATCGTCGATCCTCTTTGATTTGCAGATAACGACCCAATTCACCGGGCCGCCGAGGTTGATTTGGATTTGTGAATACGCCCGGATCGGCGGCTCAGGTGCAATTGCTGCTTATGCAGCATTTGTTTTCGCAACCGCCAGTTCGGATTATCCGAGATACTGGACGTGACGCACAGTGGAGTCGTTCTCGATTGACGAAAAGTTACCGCGCAGCAAATCGCCACAGCAGTCTTGGACGGCAGCAGCGTATTGCCGTATTTGTTGTTTTTGGATTCCACG
>JAGQQT010000510.1 GCA_020426065.1 Planctomycetaceae bacterium
AGTCTGAATTTGCCTGTACGGCAGGTGCTAACATGGATTCACCTCCGTAATTTCTTGCACTGCCTGAATAACGAACTCACGCCGTTCATCAGGCAAGTGATGCCAGGCTGTAGAGAGATCAGATTCTGTGAGTCCCATCCGCATCATCCAATCTCTTGCTGCCTCACGTTCGTCAGAATTGAGTGACTGATATCGTTGTCTTAACGGAGCGGCAAGTCGTTCTGTCTCGTTATGTGTTTGCTGCAAGTGATCAAGTCGGACAAGTGTTTCAATTCTGGCTTCCTGGAAATAATGGGCTCCGAGCACTTCAACCGCCTCGCTGAATGTCCTTGTTCCCGATAATCGTTCAGCAGCGTCCTTTAAGGGAATTTCTGCAGGAATGAAAATCATGGTCTCATAATCAACCCGGATTTCACGAGGGCCGATATAAACCGTTTCCACTCCTGAATGCCACGGAATAATTGTTTCCGGAGCCAGCATTAGCACGCGACCAGTCTGGCCATAGTCCGTATAAGGTTCAACATAATCGGCGGTCCTCATGTAGGTGATGGGTGAGAGTGGGCCACACAGGCGTTTCAGGTCTCCCCGCAGGAATCTGGACATGGCTTCGAAACCAAGGTCACGGAACAGGGGAGGGCATGGCTCATCTGGAGCCAGCCGGGTTGGTTGTGCCCCTGTGTGATACCGAAACTGTCGAAGGTCAGGATCGCCGCCTGACTGATGTGCCGGACAATTTACCACTTGCCCCTCCTGGGACGCCTCGTTTGTTCTTCGTCTTCCTGAAGTTTACGCAGGTAAGCCATACGTTCCTCTGCAGAGTCACGCGCCGACTCGGCCTCTCTCATGAGACGACCAAAATCAATTTCCCTGAGTCGAGCCTCAGACTGAGCACTCTCTTCTCCCTGTATTGGTAATTCCCAGTCCGCACAGAAGTGCCTGGTGAACTCCTCCAGGCGAATGTCGCTCTGCTGCAGTACATCCAGTTTCAACAGTGGGAGTCGCTGGCTGAACTCGACAAGACGAATCAGCAGCGTCGCGGCAGATCCTTCAGGCGAAAATTCAGGGACTCTGCCAAGTACGATATCGACTTCGAGGGCAGAAACTGACAATGCGATTCGATATTGATCTGAGGGATCCAACTGCTTCCAGGCAGTTCGAAATTCCTCTCCGGTGACTGGTCGAACACTGACATCCCGACAGGCATCTGCAAATCTGGCTCGCACCAGGGGGAGAATGTTCGGTTGCGTTTCCCAATAGTTCGACGCTTGACCAAAAACAGCAATCAGTACATCCAGATCCACAGATTCGGACTGCGATTGCTTTCGCTTACGGAAAGACATCTATCGTCTGCTCCCAAAGGACTGTCTATTTCCCTGATTGTGTACGTTTGAGGACATTCAGACAAGCCAATTGAGTTTCAGGTTCACCAGCAAATGACTTAACTATGTTGAATGACAAAAATCCTCCTGTGAACTTGCTTCGTCGACCAGGCCAGTTCTATCAGAACTCTAAGGCCAGATTGCTCACTTGAGAGGATTATACGATCGATGTGAAGACTCTGCTCATGGATCTGCAGCTCCCTTGTTCTCCAGCAACTCCTCGAAAGCCTGTCAAGGCTGATCATCAGGGAGTGAGCCGCTGGAGCAGTGACAATTGCTCACGGAGGAATATCTGGAATTGAAAATGATTATCACCACTGTTAAGTTTAGGTGTGGTTCATTTTCCCTCAGGGAACTCATTTATGAATTCATCCACTCACTCTGGACAAGGCTGTCCTGGTTTCCGGTCCATGCCGCGACGGCAGATGCTTCAGGCCGGTGTCCTTGGTGCTCTCGGGCTTTCGATGGCTGATCTGTTCCGCCTGCAGGCGGCGGAGTCGATGTCAATCGCCTCCGGCAAAAAGATTGAACCTCGCGCTATGAGCGTGATTCAGATCAATCTGCCTGGTGGGTTTCCGCATCTTGAATCGTTCGATCCAAAGCCCGAAGCACCTGTAGAGTATCGGGGTTCGTTTGGCGTCGTGAAAACGAACACGGGCGATATCCTCAGTGATAACCTGCCTCAGCTGGCATCAATTGCTGACAAAACCACAGTGGTCCGTTCCGTTGTGGGTAAGATTCCCGACCACGGACTGGCAACCTATCACCTTCACACGGGTTATACCCCGTCAACGGTTATTGACTATCCTCAAATGGGATCGGTTGTCTCTCATGAATTAGCTGCTCGTGGCGAACTCCCCTCCTATATAGCCATCCCAGGTAAAAACTCTTCTGGCGGAGGGACAGGATTTCTCCCGAGTAGTTACGGTCCCTTCGAGACCGGTGGTGACCCTGCAACGCAGAAGAAAAATTTTCAGGTTCGCGACTTTTCGCTCCCTTCCAACCTCTCGTTGGAACAGCTTCAGCGACGGCGGACCGTCCGCGACATCGTGGAGAAACGGATCCGCTCCCTCGAAGCCAATCCTGTCATGCTGGACACGATGGATGAGTTTCATGCCAGTGCGTATTCACTGCTCACTTCAAGTGATGCTCAAAGCGCGTTTTCCTTTGAAGGGGAAACGGACGAAACCTTTGAGCTCTACGGCAGTGAAGTGACCGGGGATATCAAAGGTCCCGATAACAGACTTCACCCCAAAGGACTGGCCGAGCGACTCATTATTGCCCGCAGGCTTGTTGAGTCCGGTGTCCGCTTCGTGACCCTGGAATACGGTTCCTGGGACTGCCACAGCGGAGTGCAGAGAGCCTGCCTCGACCAGATGCGGCCATTTGATTACGCGATTTCAGGTCTGGTCAAGGATCTGGATCGTCGCGGTCTGCTTGAGACAACCATTGTCTGGATTACCAGTGAATTTGGCCGAACACCCAAAATCAACAAAGAGAGTGGACGCGACCATTGGGCTCGCTGTTATTCCATGATGCTTGCTGGTGGCGGCTTTAAGCCGGGCCTTGTCTATGGTGCCAGCGACTCGACTGGTGGCGAACCTGCCCGCGATGCGGTTACGCTCGAAAACCTCATCGCCACGATCTATCACCAGTTGGGGATTGATGCCAACAAGGAACTGGTGGCATTTGGCACGCGACCGATCGAAATCATCCGTGATGCGGAAGTCGTCACACCGCTGATCGGTTGAGAGTAGAAACGTTTTTCTCTAGTTCCAGGAACGAACATACCATGCGTGCCTTCAGCCGGGCGGTTTGCTCAACTTCATTCCTCGTTTTGATTCTGGGCAGTGTCGCATCAGCCGATCCATGGATAGAAGGGGTGAAGCCCCGGCTGATTGGCAGAGGCACAACCAGTGAGATCATCATCTCTCGCTGGCGGAACGAAGCCCTGGAGTTGATCTTCTATCCTCAGAAGTCAATGGAGCCTGTTCAAGGCAATCAGGAGGCGAGCGGGATTCATTGTGTGGGAACCCGATTTGATCCAGACAAGAATCATCTCGTCTGTCAGCTC
>JAGQQT010000511.1 GCA_020426065.1 Planctomycetaceae bacterium
GCCCGGTCAATCGCCTGGGCTTCCACGGCGGGGTTCCACCACGGATCGAGCAGAAACACGTAACCGGCGGCAGTCAGGTTCAATCCCAGTCCCCCGGCTTTCAGACTGATCAGGAAGACCGGAATCTCGGCATCGTCCTGGAACTGGCTGACAACCTCATCCCGGTTTTTCGTCGAACCATCCAGATAGGTGTAGGGAATCTGTTCCTGTTCGAGATGATGCCGCACAATGGACAGCAAGGAGGTGAACTGGGAAAAGACCAGTGTCTTGTGGCCTTCTGCCCGCAGTTCCTGCAGGTGATCCACCAGGACATCGAGCTTGGTGGAACGTTCTTCCTTCCGATTGGGATCCAGCAGACCGGGATGGCAGGCCGCCTGCCGCAGTCGCAGCAGGGCTTCGAGCACATGCATTTTTGTTTTGCCCAGTCCCTGCTCATCCACCATGGAGAAGATGGATTGCCGGTAGTAGTCCCGCATCTCGTTGTAGAGTTTCAGTTCGGAACCAGAAAGCTTGCAGTACAGCGTTTCTTCAACACGGTCCGGCAGGTCGGAAGCCACCTTCTCTTTGGTGCGGCGGAGCACAAAGGGCTTCAGTCCGTTGGCGACCGCTTCAGTCAGCCGTGTTGAGTCCGTTTCGCTGCTGAGCGATTTGAAGACAGAACTGCGACCCAGGAGGCCGGGGTTGAGAAACTCGAAAATGGACCACATGTCTCCCAGGTGGTTTTCGATTGGAGTACCGGACAACGCCAGTCGCTGGCGGGCATGCAGCAGCCGGGTGGCCTTGGCAATTTGCGAACCAGGGTTTTTGATTGCCTGGGCCTCATCCAGGACCACACAGTCAAACTGGAATTCCTTGATCGCCATGATATCCCGCCGCAGGGTTGCGTAGGTCATCAGAACGATATCGTATTTGCCCAGCTGGCTCCGCAGGCTGGATCTCCCCGCTCCTGAATACTCCAGGGCAGTCAATTGCGGAGTAAACCGCTGAATTTCCCGCTGCCAGTTAAACAGCAGTGATTTGGGGACCACAATCAGTGTCGGATCGTGTTTAGGTTTGCCTTCGTATCGCTGAGAGAGAAAAGCCAGGACCTGAATCGTTTTTCCCAGACCCATGTCGTCAGCCAGGCAGCCGCCAAACTGAAACTCTTCGAGGAATTTCAGCCAGCCCAGTCCTTCCCGCTGATAGTCTCGCAGTTCTCCCTGGAACTGAGCGTTTTCCTTCTGCTGGCTCACTCCGTTGAAATTTGCCAGCTTCTCTTTCCATTCGAGGAATTTCTGGTCGTAATCGACCCGATCCTGGGTTGCCAGCAGAGCTTCCACCAGAACTGCCTGAGAACTGGAGAAGCGGAGAGTTTCCGAATCGGATTCTCCCAGGCTCAGCAAAACACCGAAGCGTTCTTTCCACTCTTCCGGAATGAAGCCGAGTGAGCCATCTTCCAGCTGAATGGTTCGTTCTCCCCGCGCGAGAGCGGAAAGCAGAGCCGGAACGGAGACCTTGGCGGGGCCGTAATCGACATCTCCTGTGACGTCGAACCAGTCGATGCCCGACTCCACGCGGAAAGTGACTTCGCCCGGCTGGCGGAACGGTTTGTCATCGGAACGGATTTCCCAGTTCGTTTCAAACAGGGCCCGCATCGTATCGGTCAGTTCCCGCAGAGGAACCATGACATCATGTTTCACGCCCCCCCGGTCATCAATTCGCTGCAACCCCAGAGACTGCAGTTGAGACCAGCAGGCTTCTTCCTGTTTGTGATCCCGCACAATACAGGCCTGATCATCAGGCAATGGAATGGCCCAGCTGTGAGTGGAGCCACGCACCACCAGGTCGTCGTAAATGAATTCCAAATCCGCCTGCAGCCGATCACGCGGCATGGCGCTTTTGACTGATGGCGTGAAGAGCTTCAGCCGTGGACGGGGGACAACATGTTTTTCCTGGATCTTCCACTTTTCGGGAAGCTGCAGACGCGGCACGCTCGGGAGCGTCATCAGTTCCTGAACGACAACGGGGCCAGCCTCATCCGGGAATGTCGGCAGCTCCTGGCTGCGATGGGCACGGACCCACTCGAAGACTTCGAAATCTTCAACCGGTTCAATCAGCCCGTTGCTGATCACCCAGCCTCCTTCCACAATCAGATCAGCCTGCTCGATGCGCATCGTTTCCTGATCGCGAATCAGGACCGGGGCAATCCGCCATTCCGATTCCTCTTTGTTGGCGGGCTCTATGCAGAGAGTCAGATCCCAGGGTTCTGTGCTTCCCCAGTCCAATGGTTCAGAGACCTGTCCCTCTTCGTTCATCAGGCGCAAACGATTGGTGGCACAGATGCGTGGGAGCAGTTGCGTGGAGAGGGAATGCGTCAGATGAAAACGGTAAGGCAGGTGCTGATTGAGAGCAGTGGTAGCAGATTGAGCACCGGCCCGTTCCTGGATTCCACCCAGCAGGTGGGACAGGATGGCGCGGTCATCCGCCTCGGGCAGGGACTCCAGTCCTCCGGCTTTCAGCTTGAGCGGTTTGGTTTTCCCCCAGCCGCCCGCCGCACGCCGCTGGCACTCCACAATCTGCAGTGTCAGATGACCGGTCTTCCAGCTCTCGGCGATATCGAGCTGATAGGTGATTTCGTAAGCGGTCGGTTTAGCTTCGCGCGTGATGTCGCGAGTTTTGAGGCGATCACGCATGCTTCGTAATCGCTGCTGCCATTCCGGGATGGTACGGGTTGGTTTGTCCGTTTTCGCTTTTTCCGCAAGAGCGGTCGACTTCCGCGAAAGATTAATCGGAGGGAAGTAGGCATCATCATCCAGGTCATCCTCTTCCCAGTCCTCATCCTGCTCATAGGCAGAGATTCCGCGGAAGGGAGGGATGTAGCCTGGCCGGGGCTGGCCGGTCATGTATCCGAGTTCATCGACCAGCAGGATGGTTGCCCACACATACTTGGTTGTGGGAGCGCGTTTGGTTCCGGCGACGGAACTGCAGTTCATCTCCAGTGCCGTTTCGGTTCGGTGCAGGTGGATCTGGTGCTCTCCACCATCACGTACGATGGCGTACACATCATTTTCTGTGATGTGGGAAATGCTGACTCGACCGGATTGAATATAGGCTGCTCCCCGAAATCGAACATCTGCCCGAAACTGGGATTCCATAATGTCGGCTAACGACACATTGACCTCCAAAAAACATCTGTTGCGAGACGCGAGACAGTCGTCGCCTTCGTCTCGACATGTCTCCCCGAGGCGTCACTTGCGCCACGGGAATCCCGGTCTTTGTGATCCGGGTTGGCATCCACCAGTACTTTGTCAGACACTTTGTTGACGAGATTCCTGAAACCGTGATTACATAAACGTTTATGAGTCTGGCCCGACTTCAGAAAACACTGGGAGATCCACGCAACGGTCGAGCAGTTTGTCACTCAATTTTGCCGCCCATCCGTGTTTCGCGCGTGAACCCCCAAGGGTAT
>JAGQQT010000512.1 GCA_020426065.1 Planctomycetaceae bacterium
CTGCACTGCCATAAATTCGGGTCATCAGCTCGGGAATCATTCCCGGAGCGCCGCTCATATATTGCTGCATGGCATCGCGATAACGGCCATTCCACTGCATCCATAACCAGCCCGGAAAAGAATGCCCCAGCTGATACGTGCCCGCCGCATCCCAGGGTTCGGCGATCAGACGAACGTTCAGGAAGTCCTCTGCGGTGACAATCTGGGAGAAGATCGGCGGACGGGTGGCGGAAATGGAACCATCGCTCTGGCGTGCAAAAATCGAAGCCAGATCGAAACGAAAACCGTCGACATGCATTTTTTCCCGCCAGAATCGGAGGCTGTCGACAATCAGTTTCTTGAAGGCCAGCCGATTGGCATCAAGTGTATTACCACACCCGGAGTAATTCGCGTAAGTGACCTTGCCATCACGCCCCTGGGCCGGCATGTAGTAAATTTCGTTATCAATTCCACGAAAGCTGTAGCAGGGTCCGCGATCATCCCCTTCACAGGTGTGGTTATAAACCACATCCAGGATCACTTCGATCCCCGCCTTGTGGAGAGCCTTGACCATTTCGCGAAACTCATCGCGAACCGCACGGCTGTCATGATCCATGGCGTATTCGTGATGCGGCGAGAAAAAATTGAGTGGCATGTAGCCCCAGTAATTTCCCTCAGCCGGGTCGTATTGAAAAACGGGCATCAACTCAACAGCAGTGACTCCCAGGTCGCGCAGGTAGGGAATCTTTTCAATCACCCCGGCATAAGTTCCCCTTTTGGAGGGAGTGATTTTAGAACTGTGGTGACGGGTAAAGCCACGCACATGCATTTCGTAAATGATCAGATCCGAATCGTGCCGTAAAAACTGATCATCATCCCAGTTGTAGGGCTCATCAACGTCAATCACACCCAGTGGTGCTTTGCCCAGGTTAGACCCTGGTTTCTTGGCAGCTTCCCGATCAAAGGTGGGAGGAAAGAACACGGCCTTGGCATACGGATCAAGCAACAGCTTCTGGTTATCAAACCGATGGAACGTGCCTTCCCGATTGGGCGGCCCATCAATCCGATACGCATAGTATCGAGCGTTGGGAGCCCGTTCTTTCTGGATTCGACAATGCCAGACCGGGCCCGATTTGTTGCGGTAGGAATCAAAGTAAAAACTGTAAACCGGGCTTTCGTAATCCCCTTCCTTGAACAGCATCAATTCAACGCGAGTTGCATTCCCGGCGTAAAGGACAAAGTTCCAGGCCTGCTGCTTCTCAATCCAGGAGACCCCTGGAGGGTCTAACCAACCTTCTTGTCGGTGCCAGTTATTCATAATCTCGTTTCAGAAATGAGGTAATTCTCACCAAACTGCCTGACAAACGGAATCCCTTGTTGCCAGGCCGCAAGGGTAAGCCTTGCTTGATAACCCGTTGAGCGGTTGCCATCATAGAAACTCGACTGGAATTTGACACGTGATGTTTGTGTTTTCCTCTTCTCTCTGAATCGTTCGCATTCCGCAAGCTGAAAAAGGACACTTTGATGCCCATTCGCTGGATTATACTCTCTGCTCTCCTGCTGATCCCTGCTTTAACCGGCATCACTCGGGCAGCGGATCGTCCCAATATTCTGTGGATTACCAGCGAGGACAACGGTCCGGAACTGGGCTGCTATGGGGATACCTATGCCGACACCCCCAACATTGATGAACTGGCCAGTATGGGACTGCGTTACGAAGTCTGCTGGTCAAATGCACCAGTCTGTGCACCTGCCCGGACCACGTTGATCAGTGGAATGTATCCTGCCAGCCTGGGAGCGGAGAACATGCGGTCTCTCCTGCCGATGCCCGCCAACCTGAAAATGTACCCTCAGTATTTGCGGGAAGCTGGCTACTATTGCACCAATAACAGCAAGGAAGACTACAACCTCGACAAACCGGGTGAAGTCTGGGATCTGAGCAACAATAAGGCTCACTGGAAAAACTGCCCGGCAGGAAAGCCTTTCTTCTCGATTTTTAATCATACGATCAGCCATGAAAGCCAGCTGAGAAAACGACCTCACGAAGCCGTGCATGATCCGGCCGGAGTTCAGGTTCCTCCTTACCACCCCGATACGCCCGAAACCCGTCAGGACTGGGCACAGTATTATGACAAGCTGACCGAAATGGATCGGCTGGTTGGGAAGAACGTCAAGGAACTGCGGGATGCCGGTCAGTTGGAGAACACGATTATCTTTTATTACGGAGACCACGGCTCCGGGATGCCCCGCCACAAGCGCTGGCCTTACAACACCGGCCTGCATGTCCCGCTGATTGTGGTCATTCCCGAGAAATATCGCGATCTGGCCCCCGCTGATTATCAAGCGGGAGGAGCCTCGAAACGACTGGTCAGCTTTGTCGACTTTGCCCCCACATTGCTCAGTCTGATCGGGGAAAAACCACCCGCTCATATGCAGGGGAAAGCGTTTGCTGGTCCGCATGCCACGGAAAATCCGGATTACATCTTTGGTTTCCGGGGACGCATGGATGAACGTCCGGACTTTGTCCGCTCCGTTCGAAACGAACGCTACGTCTATGTCCGACATTTTCAGCCACAACGTCCCTGTGGCCAGTTTGTGCATTACATGTTCCAGACTCCGACCACCCGGAAATGGTATGAGTTGCATCTGGAAGGAAAACTGACTCCCGCTCAGGATCAGTTCTGGATTCCCAAACCAGTTGAAGAACTGTTCGATCTGCAGTCGGACCCCCATGAGGTCCAGAATCTGGCTGAAGATCCTGCCCATGAAGAAGTCCTCAAGCAATTCCGGATTGCTTTGTTTCAGCAGATGCAGAAAACCGTTGACCTGGGTGTAATGCCGGAAGCAGAAATGCACCGGCGGTCCGATCCGAAATCCCCCTATGATTTGCAGCGGGCAGGAAAACTCCTGAAAGACTATGACATGGTTTTACTGGCCGCGGCAGTGGCCTCCGGAATTGAAGATGTGCCAGATGGCAAAGTGCGAGAAGCATTCGAGAGTGATGAACCATGCATTCGTTACTGGGCCTGCCAATGGACGCTCATTCATGGTGCAGATCATGTGACCCGCTATCATTCTGATCTGCTCGACTGCCTTAAGGATGAATCTCCTTCCGTCCAGATCGCTGCTGCGGAAGCACTGGGACAATATGGTGAACCAGCTGACCTGAAAAAGGTGCTGCCCCTCCTTCTGAAACTGGCCGACCTGAACCAGACCGATGTTTACACAGTCGTCTCAGCGCTGAACGCGATTGATTACCTGGATCAGAAGGCAGCCCCAATCCGCAAGCAGTTGGGAGAACTGCCTGAGAAAGTCAAAGTAATGCCCGCTCGAACCGATTCCTATGCCCCCAGACTGCTGGAAAAAATCCTGGCAGATCTCGATGGGGCTCCACTACCCTGACAAAGAGCAGCGGACTGCCTGAGACAAAGAACCCGGCC
>JAGQQT010000513.1 GCA_020426065.1 Planctomycetaceae bacterium
TCATGGAAGGGGCACCGAGTGCGGTGGACATGTTTGACCCGAAGCCCGAACTGACTCGCCGGGATGGACAGAAAATTGACATCGACGTGTTTAACGGCAATCCCGGCCCGCTGATGAAGTCTCCCTTCAAATTCCAGCAGTACGGAGAGTCTGGAGCGTGGGTTTGTGAGCATTATTCCCATGTCGCCAAACATGTGGATGACTTCGCCTTCATCCGCTCCTGTTACAGTGAATCGAACGATCATGTGCCGGCCCTCTATCAGATCAACACCGGCATCCCCCGCCCCGGGTTTCCGAGTGCGGGATCATGGATCACTTACGGGTTGGGCTCGGAAAACCAGAATCTGCCCGGGTTTGTGGTGCTGGGAAATAACCAGGGAGTCAAAGGGGGAAACCTCAACTGGAGTTCAGGCTTTCTGCCAACAACTTACCAGGGGACCCTTTTCCGCCCGGAAGGGAATCCTGTGATCAATCTCTCCCGTCCAGCCGGTGTCACCCGGGATGACCAGCGGGCTCAGCTCGATCTGATGGCCCAACTCAACCAGCAGCACCTCGAACAACGCCCCGGTGAGGAGGAACTGCTTGGTCGGATTCAAAGTTTCGAACTCGCCTATCGAATGCAGATGGAAGCCACCGATCTGGTCGACTTCAGCAGCGAGACCGCCGAGACCCGCAGGATGTACGGCATCGACGAAAAAGAGACGCGGTCATTTGGCTCGAAATGTTTGATGGCCCGTCGACTGATTGAGCGTGGAGTGCGCTTTGTGCAGGTTTACAGCGATGGCGAGTGGGACGCTCACAGTGATCTGAACGGCAATCACCGTGGTCACTGCCGGGCAACAGACCGTCCGATTGATGCATTGCTGACCGATCTGAAACAGTCGGGACTCATCAACGATACTCTCGTGATCTGGGGAGGAGATGTTGGCCGAATGATGGTTTCCCAGGAAAATGGCGACCGCGATCATAATCAGAGCTGTTTTGGCATTTTTTTTACTGGAAAAAAAATAAAAAAGGGAGTCAGCTACGGTGCACTGGATGACATTGGCTATCGGGCAGCAGTCGACCGTGTCTCCGTCCATGATCTCCACGCAACCATGCTGCACCTGCTGGGCATTGACCACAAACAGCTCACCTATTTCCACAACGGCCGCCGCTATCGCCTGACTGATGTGGCAGGAGAGTTACTGAATCCGATTCTGGCGTGATATTTTTGAGCGTTTTAATGCCTTCCCGCACGACCTCCCTCAGGGACTGGTCATGCTGCTTCGCCTATTGATCAATTTCAGTCAAAGTGTGCCACTGCTGGCTGGCCCAGCAGTGAATTCACAAATGATGAGATCTGACAATTGTCATTAGACGTTTCCCTTCCCTGAACGCTCATTTAAATTGAGATCTCCCTGCTGAGATCCGATTTCCTTTGCCATTCCCTGTCCGGAAACTTTTCTGGTCAACTGTCTGCTGCTTGTGCTCTGTTTTCTGATTGCAGAGAATAAAATACCATGGATCAGATCTGGTCTGTAATCAAAGGGCTACACGCAGAAAGGAACCGAGGTGTTCGGGAAACTTTATTATTCATTGATTCTGCTGCTTGGCATTTGTCCCACTTTACAGGCACAGACTCTCGAACAGTCTCTGCTGGCAACTCCCGCGAAAGAACTGATCAAGGCGGTTCAGGAACAGGGGGACGCCAGACGTGGAGCCATTGTTTTTCACCATGCCGTCACCGGGTGTGCGAAATGTCATTCCGTTGCCCCTGAAAATGACCCCCGCCGGCTGGGCCCAAACCTCGCCCTGCTCAAAGGCCAGGAAAATATTTCTGACGAACAGATTCTCAGTTCGATTCTCCAGCCGTCCGCGTCCATCCGTAAAGGGTATGAATCGGTCACAGTCCTTCGGATTGATGGCACTGTGCTGACGGGACTGAAACTCTCGCAGAACGAAACGGAAACCAAAATCCGCGATACCACCGGTCAGGATGTTGTCATTCCAGCAGCGGAAATTGAAGAAGTTGTGCTCAACAAACTCTCGATCATGCCAGCGGGAGTGATCAATACGGTCGGCAGCCGTCAGCAGTTTCTGGATCTGGCCAGGTATGTATTTGCCATTCGGGATGAGGGGCCGGAACTGGCTCGGGAATTACAGCCTCCCAAATCATTAATCGCCTTCGAAGTGCCGGAATACGAAGCGCATGTGGATCATCAGGGATTGATCAAGCAACTTGATGAAGAGGCCTTCAAACGGGGAGAGGCAATTTACGGAAGGCTCTGCATCAACTGTCACGGAAACCTCGACCAGCCGGGCTCATTACCGACCGCTCTGCGGTTTGGAGAAGGCAAATTCCGCAATGGAAACGATCCATTTGCCATGTACCGGACACTCACTCACGGCTTCGGACTGATGGTGCCACAAACCTGGATGGTGCCCCAGCAGAAGTATGATGTCATCCACTACATTCGTGAAACCTACCTGAAACTTCACAATCCATCTCAGTATCAGCCGGTCGAGGAAGGTTATCTCGCTTCACTGCCCAAAGGCGATACTTTTGGGCCGGAACCAACGGAGTTTTCGCCCTGGCGCGATATGAACTATGGGCCCTGGATGCACAATACCATCGAAGTCAGCCAGGATGGGTCCAACATCGCTTACAAAGGTCTGGTCGTGCGGCTCGATGCCGGACCGGGTGGAGTTTCCCAGGGAAATCAATGGCTGCTGTTTGATCACGACACGATGCGGGTGGCCGCAGGCTGGCAACATCTCGAAGGGAGTGATCGCTTTATCGACTGGCAGGGAATTCATTTTGATGGCAGGCATCAGGCCCATCCTCACGTGGTGGGTGAGGTCCTGTTTTCGAATCCCAATGGTCCTGGCTGGGCCAACCCTCAAACCGGCAGCTTTGCAGATGATCAACGGGTAATTGGTCGCGATGAGAAACGATATGGCCCATTGCCAAAAACATGGGCCCGCTACCACAGCATGCAGCGAGCGGGGGAAAGCATTTCGGTTTCTTATTCCGTGGGTGAGATGGGAGTGACGGAACACTTTTCCATCCAATCAGCACCTGGCAACCAGAATCTGTTTCTGAGAACGCTGCAACTGCAGCCAACCCGAGTCGCTCAACGGCTACTCATCGATACGGACGAGCATCATCAGAAGAAAATCAAACTCGTTTCAGATCAGATTGTCCTCTGGCAAGAGACTCAACAAACCGATCACCAAGATTCCTCCGCTCCGGAATGGATGGGCGATTTTGATGGGAAAGCCTGGCTGGAAACTGCGGAAACCGATCAACTGAACATGTCGACCAGGGATTTCAGCATCACCGCTCGCATCAAAACCAGTCAGGATGGTGTGATCTTCGCCCAAACCCAGCCGGGCCCCAAATGGGTGCCAGACGGGACCGCACTTTTC
>JAGQQT010000514.1 GCA_020426065.1 Planctomycetaceae bacterium
TTGACCCGTAGCCGCAGGCATTGCTAATACGCGTTATTCCAGGAAAAGCACCTGCGCCTGCGGCTACGGGTCAAACGAATCTGTATTGTTGCTTTGGAAACACCATGCCATTGTTTTCCCTCCCCGGCTGCGCCGACCCTCCCGGAGGGAGGGTGAGAATCAGACTGGGCGATCGTGTTTGTGTTCTCGGCCATTTCAGGAGGACTTCTTTTTACCGGCCCGCTTCTTTTTCGGAGTCGGTGCAGGTGCTTCATCTTCGTCCTGTTTGCCCCGCTTCTGATGTTCGCCAGCTTCCAGTTCGGTTTCGATACCAGCATCTCCTTGAGATTTCATCCAGGACTGGAGTTGAGCGAACATTTCTTTGCGAACATTCTGCAGGTCTGGCTGATCGGCCAGATTGTGCATGTTGAACGGGTCCTGCTGGACATCATAAAGCTCGAACTCCGGACGATGGAGATAACGATCGGTCTGTTCTGCCGCCTGTTTATTCCCGGCTCTGCCCGCTGCCAGCATTGATTCGAATTCTTTTGAAGAGGTGCAGGCATTGGAAAACGGAACCGCAGCATTCAGATTCCAGATCAGACGATACTGTTCATTCCGGACGGAGCGAATGGGATAGCAGTCGTTGCCATTGATGATGCCGTTGGTGGTCATCAGCGAATAGGTCCACTGTTTGTGCTGATCTGTTTTTCCCAGGAGCACCGGGAGGAAGCTTTTCCCTTCCAGCACTTTGGGAACGGGAGCACCGGCTGCTTCCAGGAAAGTGGGCAGTACATCCACATATTCCACCATGGCATCCGTCGTACTTCCGGGAGCGACATGGCCCGGCCAGCGGACGATCATTGCGGAACCGACACCCGCCTCGTAACAGGTCCATTTCGCAAAGGGCAAACTGTTTCCCTGCTCGGATACAACCATCACCAGAGTGGAGTCATCCAGTTGATGCTTTTTGAGCAGGTCGAGAATGTCTCCCACCTGCTGATCAAAATACGTGATCTCAGCCAGATAGTGCGTAAACTGTTCCCGCACGTAAGGCGTATCTGGCAGATAAGGGGGAAACTTGAGAGCAGCAGGATCGTATTGTGAGGCATCCCCCTTGTTCCAGGGAGTGTGCGGTTCGTTGGAGCAGGCGAACAGACAGAATGGCTTTTCACTCTGCTTCGATTCCGTCATCAACTGATCAATTGCCTCCATGTCTGGGTTGTTGTTCTTTCCGGAATACTCAAAGGGAAAAACGGATGGGGGAGCAATATGGCGTTTCCCCGAAAGATGAACCCGGTATCCCTGCGGGCGGAGATAGTGCACCACACTCTTTGTGCCTTCGTTGGCAAACGTGTGATTCGGATACGCTCCACTGCGGACCGGGTATAAGCCGGTGTAAATGTTGTGCCGTGTCGGTGAGCACATGGGAGCGGCCTGAAAACAGCGGGTGAACTTCATCCCCTCTTCCACCAGCCTGTTGAGGTGAGGAGTGTGAGCCTGACCACCATAGCATCCCAGATCCCGACTCGTACAATCGTCGGCTATAATGAACACGAGATTGGGTGTGGCAGCCATCCCGGAAGGAATTGCCCAGAATGCCAGGACCAGAAAACAGAGCGCTCTCAATAACATGGTCAGAGACCTTTCACCTAATGTAAAAACACGGCATCAAGGCAAAATAGATTGCCGTTGATTAAGTGTCCGAAATCCGCCAGCTTCATTTTGTCCAAGATCTGCCCGACAGCAGGCCACCTGAAATCCCTAATTCCCCCAGTTCACAGTAGCTTTGTGGAGCCAGTTCGGTCAGGCCACGCTCAGACCCCACGTTGACACTCTTACTGGTCTACCTATAATATCCCAAAGCTCCCCTTTGTGCCTTGGTTGCAGGGTTCAACTGTTCTGGAGGAAACCACTCGGGCCAGATGGCCCCTACTAATCTACTAAGGATAAAAGGATTATGGCCGGTAATGTCATCGAGTTTACCGACGACAACTTTCAATCGGAAGTACTGCAGGGTGATCAACCTGTTCTGGTTGATTTCTGGGCTCCCTGGTGTGGCCCCTGCAAAATGCTGACCCCAACGATTGAAGAGCTGGCTAACGATTTTGCCGGTCAGGCTCGAATCGGAAAGCTCAATACCGATGATAACCCCAACACTGCCTCCGAGCATGGGATCAGCGCGATTCCCACATTGATGGTGTTCAAAGGCGGGGAACTGAAAGAACGACTGACGGGCGTTGTCCCGAAAGAACAGCTGGCTGCCACGATCAAAAAGCATATCTGATCGCAGTTGGCCTGTAACTGAAGGTATTCGGACCGAATTGAACCCTCTGCACTTTCCTGATGGATCAGTGAAAACAGAGGGTTTGTCTGTCCGGTAAGAATCCTTGGGAAAGGAGTCCCGGTGGATTATCCAGGTGATGCTGATCGCTCAATCCCGAAAAGGCCTGGCCAGCAGGCGAACGCGTCCTCATCGAGGGACGATTCCACTCTGCGCCCCGCTTCTGCCCCAGCTCCTTCACCGCTGGGAGATGAATCGCTCCTTTCCGAAGCCGGTCGTGTGTTTGATCAGCTGCGGATCCGGCTGGCCGAACTCGAACATCGCGAGCAGCGGATTGCAGCCCAGTCCCGAGACCTGAAAGAACGGGAAGAACGTTTCACCAGAACCGTTGAACAGACTCAGCAGGACCTGGTTGATCGTGAAAATTCGGTGACCAGTCGGGAGCAGGCCGCTCAGAAAAAAGAAACCGAACTGACGACACAGACTCAACTGTTTCAGGAACGCAAGAACTCGCTGGAATTCGAAATCACCCAGTGGACCCGCGAACGAACTTCCCAGGAGGAAGAACTCCGCGAAGCAGAAGCCGAACTGGAACATCTCCGCGAAACCAGACTTGACGAGATTGCCCGTGTGCAGCGGGAAGCGGACGAGATGCTGACCGCCAAGCAGGCTCAGTTTGAAGAGTTCTGCCACAAGCAACTGGAAGAGATCTCGCAGCACCAGGCCCAGGCCACCAGACGGCTCAAACTGCAGGAAGATCATCTTCACCGCCTGCAGGATCAGGTCGAGAAACAGAAACATGCCCTGAAGCTCAACACCCAGCAGGAACAACTCCGGCTGCAGCAACGGGCCGAACAGAATCGGTTATTGCGAATCCAGATCGAGCGGCAACGCGAACGGCTGGATCTGTTCCGCTCCTCACTTGAGCAGGAAGAACGAATCTGGCGGAGTGAACTGTCAGAACAGAGCATCCAGCTCCGGCAGCAGCGGGAAGAAATTCAGCAGGCCTGGGATGAATGGCAGGTGGTTCGGCAGCAGACCGCTCATCGCGATGCCGAACAGCAGACCCATCTGTCCCGCCAGCTCGAATTTGTCCTTCACCAGCAGGAACGGATCCAGACGGTCCG
>JAGQQT010000515.1 GCA_020426065.1 Planctomycetaceae bacterium
CTGGCCGATTCCCCCACAATCAACCCGGAAAAAACCCGCCCCTGAATCGTGGTAATCACATACTGTGAAAACTCTGGATTCAATTCCCGGTTTGGATCCAGAACATTCAGCAGGATGACTTCCGAACCTCGGTTCTTCATGGCCATCAGGTTCGGTCCAACTTCCCGCCCCTGGTTTTCCAGACGATGACAAACAGCACAGTTTTTCTGAAACAGCTGTCGACCAGATTCCACTTCTCCGTTCAGGGACAACGAAGTCTGATACTGCTGCACGACTTCATTTCGAGGACTGAGTTGACTGGCCTTGAGAAGTTCTTCTGCCAGCGACTGCACCTGTTGATCCCGGCTGTTTTTCAAAAGTTGCAATTGTGAAACCGAAATCAGCGCTGGAGGGAAGTCACCTTTGACTGACGCGTTCAGCAATTCTCTGGTCCAGGAAGGCTTGGTGAGCAATAAACTGATCGCATCGGAACGGACCGCAGGACTGAATTCCAGGCAGCGTTTCAATAGATCCTGACTGATTTGCTGTGAGAGATATTTCCCCATCACTTCAATGACTGACTGCTGCACCACAACGGGTTGCTGACTGTTCAGCAGTGACAGAAGAACTTTACGCTCAGGTTCGTATTGACTGACACCCAGCACGCTCACTGCATTCACGCGACTCTCATCAGAACGGGACATGTCAACCGCTTCCTGGCGTGCCTGAACCAGAAGAGCATCCATCATTTGCTTGAGTTGCGGATTGGCAGCTAGCACTTTTTCCAGGCTGGTTGAAGAGCGGCCAATCCCTTCACTCAGCGAGATCAACAGTTGTCCCTTCACCTGGAATTGATCTGAATTCAGCTGCTGCAACGCTGCGAAAGCCTCTTCAAGTTGTCCTGATTCACCACTTCTGCCAATCAGGAACGCAAGTGCCTTGAGGAATGGAATCCCCTTGTCGGACTGCAGGAGCAGACTGGATTCGGTCAGTTCAGCAAAGACTTGTCCCGCACAGGATGAGAGTGAACTCATAACCGCTGTTTCGATCCAGGTATTCCCCAGATCCTTGGCGACAATCTTTGCCAATAGAGGAGCAATTTCAGGTGAATGAATTTCCCCCAACGTGAATGTCAACTGATAACGCACCTCAACATCTGGATCGTCCGCCATCTGAAAAAGCTGAGTTCTTACTCTTTCGTCTGTCAGCAGTTCTCCTTCAGAAAGCTGAATTGCATGCCTTCGAACCTGAAGATGTTCATCCTTGAATCCAACCAGTAATGTTTCAGCATCTAAAGCGTGTAATCCACTGAGAGCATACAAGGCATGCATTCTTACCAGCGGCGAAGCAGAATGCTGGGCTAGTTTTTTGAGCGAATTGACCGACGCAGAATCCTGGCGCTCAAACAACAGTCGAGCGGCGGTGGTGCGGTGCCAGGCATTCGGATGCTCCAGCAATCCCACCAGCTCAACTGTGGCCATCTGACTCATTTTCAAGATTGGCGGTTGCTGGAAATTCTCCGGCAGTATCCGATACAGACGCCCCCGATCCCGGCCACTGGTCAAATCCAGATGCTGCTTGATTTCTGGCGGAAGACTCGCCGGATGCTCGATCACTTCCCGATACATGTCCAGCACGTGCAGAGTGCCGTCCGGAGCATTGGCAAACTGAACCGGACGAAACCAGATGTCCCTGGAGGTTACAAATTCCTTTTCCGCATCCATTCGGCTGGCAACTGGTACCAGGCCATTCCATTCCACTTTTTTCCGGTGAATGATATTACTGCCGACATCTCCAATGATGGCCAGTCCCGCATACTCTTTGGGCCAGGCATTTCCCTTGTAGATTGTCACTCCAGTGGATCCGGTGAAATATCCCGCCGCTCGACCGCCCCCTTCAACAGGTCCTTTGACCAGTCCGGCCACGCGCAGGCGAGTCCGCACCAGCCGCCAGGGCTCGACATCACTCGTTCGAAAGACTTCCGCCTGGGGTCCATCAGCGGCGATGCTGATCCGCGACTGCGGTACCGAAAGGTAAGGGTTCCGCTGCAGGTATTGATCAGCAATCATCACAGCCTGAATATGATCACTGTTGGAACAGACAAACTTGTGACCCCATTCATCAAAATCCATCCCATGTTGAGCGCCGCCGCTTTCTGGCCGTAAATCCAGCTTTTCAGGGTCAAATGAAAAATCTCGACGGCTCAATTCCACAGCGGGCCAGTCGGGAACATCGGGCCGGGTAATCTTCCCCCCTGCACTGCTGGTGGCACCGTGAATCCGATTGTCCAGCCCCCAGTGAAAACTGTTCAGCAATCCCTGCACATTGCTTTTCCCAAAGCCGGTAAAAACAATCTTCCTGACATCAGCCTTGCCATCACCGGTCGTATCTTTCAGGTAGTAAATGTGAGGCGCTGCACCAACAAACACTCCTCCCTTGTAAGTCAGTATCGCAGTTGGCCAGGAGAGTCCCTCAGCCAGGACATGACTGACATCGAAATGCCCATCTCCATCCTGGTCTTTCAGAACACGAATCTGCCCAAGCACTTCTTCATATTGTTCGGAATATCCCCGCATTTCCACCACGAACAATCGGCCATCTTCATCAAATGACATGGCCACTGGATCATTAACGAGAGGCTCTGCCGCAGTCTGATCCATGCGAAACCCGTGCAAGACCTCAAAAGTTTTCAACGCATCCTCTGGGCTTTGCGGAGGAATTCGTGGTAATTCAGCGGCGAAGTTCCGCCCGGAGACTGGTGAAAAGTTTAAATGACGATCAAGAATGGCATAGGCTTCATTCCGATTTTCCACAGGAAAGTCGTGTTCACAATCCGGATAACGCACCACCAGTTGATCCGCTGCTCCCAGCAGTTCATAAACTTTGCGGGCTTCTTTTTCGGCTTTTTGAACGCCTCGATAATCAAAGTTGGCGTCTTTGAGTGGTGAGCTGGAATAAAACGGACGCGGGGCGAGAGCGGCAACCACTTCATAGAAGTCAAACGGAACACGATCAGGATTCAGCTCATACTTCGTTTTCAGCAATGGCATATAACGATCGCTCGTCCACCCGGTGATATTCCCTGCGTAGTAGTCATGAAAGGGAGTCCAGCCACAACTGCTCACAATCACCTTTACACGCTCATCAAACGCAGCCACATACATGGCATTGTGTCCGCCCAGCGAATGTCCAATGACTCCAATCCGCTCGGCATCCACTTCATCGCGACTGATCAGGTAATCAATGCAGCGGATATGATTGAAGATGCCTTTCATTGTGCCGGAGACATATTCATCCGCTCCAAAATCATAGGGATAGTCCCCAAAGGATGGATAATCCGGACAGAGCACAACATATCCCCGCTGCGCCAGCTCGAGGCCGTACTGACGGTTTTCCCGAGG
>JAGQQT010000516.1 GCA_020426065.1 Planctomycetaceae bacterium
CTGATAAGCGGAAAGTGATTGGCCGAGGCAATGACATTGAATGCCAGCAGCGAATGATCGATGGGGACCGAACCAGTATGGCCATCGTGCAAACCCGCGCATAAGTCGAGCGGAAGATTGCCCACCTGGTGCAGATGGCAGATTGGTGAACGATCCTGATATTGAAGATCGATTTCCGGACTTTCCCCGGGAGAACCAGACAGGCTGTTGAGGATCATTTTTCCATAGTTGTCTGGCGCGCCCGTGCGGGTGTGAAACTCATACCAGCGGCGCAAATCACTGATGCCAACCCAGGCGGAAACGGCCGAGAATCTGTCCGGCGCATGCCCTGCCATCAGCATAGCCATGTGGCCTCCGCCAGAACTTCCCGCCAGGTAAACACGCTCCCGATCGACCGGGACATTTTTCATCACCCAATCGATCGCATCCAGAATATCCTGACGGGCCAGTTCGGAACCGCACGCTTCAGGATGATTATTTCGTCCACGAAAATTGGGATGCAGAAAGATCCATTTGCGTTCCACCGCTTCCTTCAGCCAGCGGATGTTGTCCTGCCGGTAGTCACCACTCCAGGAATGGAGAAACACGAGAATGGGACGAGGAGTATCGACATGAGGTGCCCAGAACATGGACGGCTGCAGGGTCTGATCGAGCGTGGATGGGATTTCAATTTTTTTCAGATGAACCGGAAACTGAGCCTCTGCCCGCTCCTGAAACAATCCGAACAACATCAAAACCACACAGCAGACCAGAGTTCTCAGCAAGCTCACAAATCACCTCTCAATTCCGTTTTAGCCGACCGTCCCGGAATATCTTCCACGTAACGGGGCACGGCATAACCGGGGAGTATCTGCTGGAGTTCTGCCACAATTCTGGCTCCCCGTTCACGATCCACTTCAAAATGAGCGGCCCCCGCGACGCGATCCAACTGATGCAGGTAATAAGGAATCGCCCCCAGGTCGACCAGCCTTTCGCACAATGCACGCTGAGCTGCCAGCGTATCGTTCACATTACGGAGCAGGACAGCCTGATTCAGCAGCGGAATTCCACTCTGCACGATCCGCTGGAGTGCCTCCGCACAATCTGCGACCAGTTCCCGGGCATGATTGGCATGCACGACAAACAGAGGCTGCAACCGTGTTCCCCGCAGCATTTCGAGCAATCCCGTCGTGATTCGACTGGGGAGGACAATCGGAAGCCGGGAATGAATTCGGATTCGTTTGAGGTGTTCGATCTCTGCGAGTCGTTTCATCAGGTTTCCTAACCGCCGATCATTCCAGATCAGAGGATCCCCTCCACTCAGGATCACTTCGTTCACCTCGGAATGTTCCGCCAGGTAATCAAGTGCCGGCTCCCAGCTCTGCTCCGATCGGATCGACTGTTCATAAGGGAAATGGCGGCGGAAACAATACCGACAATGCACCGCACAATTCCCTGTCAGGATGAGCAGCACCCGATTCTGGTATTTGTGAATCAGACCGGGAATGGGTGAGGCTGGAAGGTCCTGGACGGGATCCGTCTGGAAACCGGGCACGGTCTGATTTTCAGCCTGCCGGGGCAGGATCTGATGGAGGAGTGGATCGAGTGGGTTGCCGAATTCCATTCGTCGCAGGTAAGAATCCGGCACCAGCAGCGGGAACAATGAATCGGTACCGACTGATGTTTGATTCGGATTGAGCCCCAGTTTTTCCAGCAGATCGGGCACCGACCGGGTCGCATCACGCAGTTCGCGTTGCCAGATCGGCTCCACCGATGCGGACGGCAGGGCCTGCTCCTCCCAAATCTGAGAAATGGCTGTCGGGGCGGTCTTGTCCATTATTCCTGCGTCTTTTATGATTTCCAACGGCAGCAGCACGTCCATCAAGGGATGAACGCCCTTTCTGCGCCTGGTCAGCCCGAAATCACTGACCAGCCACTGTCGATAACTCTGTACGGAATGACCGCGAAAGTAAACCGATGCCGACAATTAATGCGAGCGACTTCAAAAAAGGGGTCAAAGTGATCGTTGAAGGTGATCCCTATGAAATGCTCGAATGCAACTTCGTGAAGCCAGGTAAAGGCCAGGCACTGTACAAAACAAAACTGCGAAATTTGCTGAAAGGCACCCTGCTTGATCGTACCTTCAAAAGTGGCGAACAGCTGGAAGAAGCTGATATCCGCCGCAGCCGGGGAAGTTATTCCTACCGCGATGGAACCAGTTATTACTTTCTCGACAGTGATACCTTCGAGCAATATGCTCTCCCCGCTGAAACCATTGATAACTATATGCGTTTTCTGCTGGAAGGTTCAGAAGTCGATCTGCTGTTCTGGAACGATCAGCTGATCACCATGAATCCTCCCCAGCACGTTGTTCTGGAAGTGACCTATACCGAACCGGCTGCCCGCGGCAACACTGCGACCAACGTGACCAAGGGAGCAACTGTGGAAACGGGAGTCGACGTGCAGGTTCCTGCGTTCATTGAACAGGGAAATCGAATCAAGATTGATGTCGAATCCGGTTCGTATATCGAACGTGTCAACATTTAATTGTGGATGCACGGGGAATGCAGGAAGTGTCAAGACACACCCTGTTCATTCCTGAAAAACTGAACTGTTCCGCGTCCCACAACACCCCGAAGGATCGGCGTAGTCATGTGGATGGCACTTTTATACGGAATTGCCGCAGTGATTGCCTTGCGATCACTTTTCCGACTGATGGATCAGCATCGGCGTGCCTTTCGGTATCGGCTGCAGGTGGAACAGTATCAGAAAGAACAGGAACTGCTGGAACAGCAGGCCAGCGAAGCACTGGAGAGTACCCTGGAGGCGGCCGCCAATCGTGTCGAGCAGAACGCCGCCTGATCCGGTGTGGAAGAAAGTGATTGCAGATGTCAGATTCTCAACAATCCGAAACGCCCAAAAAGCTGTTCATTGAGACAGTCGGCTGTCAGATGAATGTGCTGGACAGCGAACTGGTCGTGGCCGCACTTAGACAGGATGGCTACGTACTGACTTCGAATATCAAGGAAGCCGACACGATTCTGTTCAACACCTGCAGTGTCCGCGAAAATGCCGAGCAGAAAATCTACAGTCAACTCGGGCGCCTGAAATACAGCAAGGAGACCCGTCCCGATCTCGTGATTGGCGTGATGGGCTGCATGGCCCAGAAGGATCAGAAACTGATTTTCCAGCGGGCCCCGCAGGTTGATCTGATTGTGGGAACCGGTCAGCTGGCTGAAATCCCCCGGCTGGTTGATGAAGCGCGGAAGTCCCGCAAGCGCCAGATGGCTGTCAGCCTGGCCCGCAAGGGAGGCTCGCGTCTGGAAGTGGCCGAGAGTTTTCAAAGCTACGATCCCCTGCGTGATCCGGAAATGCGTCCCAGTCCGTTTCAGGCTT
>JAGQQT010000517.1 GCA_020426065.1 Planctomycetaceae bacterium
AGCCAGACTTTCTGTCCGCTGGTACTTCTGAGAAAGGTCACGTCCTGCCAGTTATCTGGTGTCTGTCCCCGGAACCAGTCTGCTGCGTTTCGCCCCGGAACTTTCAGATGATTGGGGCAGCTCATCAGGTCCAGAATCGTCGGCAGAAAATCGACACAGGACAGTGCGACATCCACCTGAGTTCCTGCCGGAACGACACCCGGATAGTTCAGGATGAAGGGAATCCGGGCTGATCCTTCATAGGGATTCCCCTTGTTGACCTTGCCATGTTCCCCGCACAAATCGCCATGATCGGAGGTGAAGACGATCATCGTCTTTTCCCGGATTTTCATTTCGTCCAGAGTTTTGAGTATGCGACCGATGTTGTCATCAATGCATTTCACCATGCCGAAATACTCCGGCATCTGTTTCTTCAGCATCTCCTCATTCACATTGCGATCCGGCTGACCCCATTCAGGAATCTGTTCGTTGGTCTTCTGCAGCGATGCGGGGATGACTACGTCGTCTGCTGAATACATTGTGTCGTAAGGTGCCCGAACAGTATTCGGTCCATGTGGATCTGGCAGGCTCACCATGTAACAGAACGGTTCCTGGGCATGTTCGCGAACGAACTCAATGGCGCGATCAGCCAGCCAGTCGGTCGTGAAGGTTTTTTCGTCCGCTCCATCCAGTCCATAACTTGGCTCCTGTTTCGCATTCAGACTGCCGACTTCCGGACCATTTTCGCCGAGCACTAGTTTCTTCCAGTGACCGCGGTTAAACATATAGCGGTTATCGCTCCAGCCGAAATTCCGTTGCGGTGCCCATTGAGGCTTGCCATCCCCGTCAAGGTGCCATTTTCCACTATATCCCGTGGCATAGCCGGCCGATTTCAACAGATCAGCAAAGGTCTGCAGCTGACCACTCATCGGCACATCGTTCGTGACCACTGGTGTCTGCTGGGGATAGTGTCCGGTCATCAGCGAAGACCGGGAAGGAGAACAGACAGGAGTGGTTGCATAAAAACTTGTCGCAACAGCTCCGCCGTCTGCCAGTTGATCCAGATGGGGAGTGAGCGAACCTTCACCACCAAACATGGTGCTGCCATAAGCTCCCAGTGTCCCAAAGTGATGCTCATCGGTCTGAATGATCAGCAGATTGGGCTTCTGTGACTCTGCATTGGCAATTTGCACAGTCCACAGTAACAAACCAGCAAGACTGAGCAGCAACCTTCCCGAACGCACTCCTGGCATCCTTAACTCCTTTCGCGGGCAATTCTGTTCTGGCGTTCACGAAAAATAATGACTCGGCAGACAGACTTCCAGTGCTCTCCACAACATCAGTGCAGACAACTGAAAAACAGCAGGTTTAGCAAAAGCCTGCACAATCCGAGCGCGGATTCGATTCCACAAGAATACAGCGGTCAGCTCTGGGCTGCAAAGCCTTCGGCAAATTCCAGAACCCAGAGATCGATCAGGTTACGAAACGAGTCCAGATCCAGTTCCAGCAGTCTCTGAAAATGATTCCGGGCAAAGATTTCCTTGTTCCGAATGGTTCCTTTGGCAATCAGATCAATCAGATGTCCGGTAGAAAAGGGGGCGATGCGAAGCTCCAGCTGACTGTAAAGCCGATCGACTGTCCCTTTGTGCATGGAAATATCGTCCCGGCGAATCCGGGCTCCCCAACCCGTCTCATCGAGAATGGTTTCAAACTGGAACCCGGGAAAATGGTCCATCAGTTTACGGAGACAGATTTCAATATGATCCGTCAGTTCCAGTCGGGCTCGTGAATGAATATCCCGAAAATCTTCTTCTGTTGTTGTCCGTGCTGCCGCAGACTGTCGTTCGGTCTGACGGGTTTTAATCCCGCGATCAATTGCCTTTTGCAGCCTTTGTTCAAAATCCATGGCATTCAGATTTCAGTTGAAAACTTGTTGATAAACAGCAGACAGTTGAAGCAGATCCCACCCGTTTCCTCAAACAATCTCCCTCAACACTGAAATTGTAAGCAATCGGACCGGAATTGGAAATCGGACAGAATTGATGAGCAGCAGGAAAGGATGGCCCGGCTGCGGCCTTCGGCTCATTCTGAATTTGAACTGGTATTGAAATCAGGGATTGTTCCGCGATAATTCTTTACATGGAGGGATGCAGAATTTACCAGAGATCCCGAAGCGATTTGCAACATTTCCCTCAAGCAGGCGGATGGAAACCGGAAAGCAACTGATGAACTCACTGTTACTGGCTGTTCCCGATCCACTTCAGGTGTTTTGGAAAACCTCAACGTGGTGGCTGGTTTTGGGGTTGTCGGTATGTGTGCTGATTAGTCTGATTTTGTGGATTAAATCCAACTGGATTGAACATGACGATCCTGCCTCTCTGGATCACGAGATGCTTTCTCAGATAGCGGAATTGCAACGAAGGGGTGAGTTGACAAACGAGGAATTCCGATCCATCAAAGGTCGGCTTGCATCTCGTCTGAAAGACTCCACTTTATCAAAAGATCCCCCTTCACCTGTTGCGGAAGAACAATCTCAGTAGAGACACAAATCAGGTTCACTGAGACCGAAGCAGAAGATCAATCAAGATAAAATGGATTTGGCACGACCCTTGCGTAACAGCTGACTCGATCAGAGTTGATACCCTGATCACAAATTCCACGGATATGGAAGGATTCACCATACGGACATGAAGCCCGTATGTTTTCGAGAGTTGAAAACACTGAAACGGAGGCAGTCGTTTCAACTCCTATCTACGAGAGATTAGACACCGATTCGTTCAGCAACGATCGATAGCCCAGAAGGATAGCGAATGACCTCCGGAACAGATTTCACCGCTGGCAAGCGCCATGGGAACACAAAAAAACACGCCAACTGTTCGTTCTGCGGAAAAAGTTACCGCGAAGTCGGACCGCTGGTGGAAGGTCCCGAAGATGTTTTCATCTGCGAAAACTGCATTGATCTGTGTCAATCCATTCTCAACCAGGAACGGAAACGACGCGGCGGACCGGAAACACTCTTCAAGAAAGTCCCAACCCCCAAAGAAATCGTGGCTCACCTGGATCAGTATGTGATTGGTCAGGAGCGGGCGAAGAAGGTGATGTCTGTCGCGGTGCACAACCACTATAAGCGACTGATGAACTTCGAGAGCGACGAATCGGATGTTGAAATCGAAAAGTCAAACATCCTGTTTGTCGGACCGACTGGTTGTGGAAAAACGCTGCTGGCCAAAACGCTGGCCAAATTCCTGCAGGTTCCGTTTGCCATCGGCGATGCCACAACATTGACTGAAGCAGGTTACGTTGGCGAAGATGTGGAAAACCTGCTGCTCAAACTGCTGCATGCTGCTGACTTCGACATCGAAGCCGCTCAGCGCGGAATTGTGTTCATCG
>JAGQQT010000518.1 GCA_020426065.1 Planctomycetaceae bacterium
GGAGAATCTCCCCACCAGCCTTTCCAGTTCAGATCCGGCCAGGGACCACGTACGGGGCCGAACATGTTTCTCCCCAGAATCCACGCTCCAATATTCCGAAACCCGCGTGAAGCAAAGTCTTCATCGATTCCCGTTGTGCCATTCTCATTGCCAAACAGAGCCCGCTGGAACGTGCGTGTCGGGAATGCCCACTGATGCAGTTCTGTCCCGCCAACGCCGAGAGGATTACTGAGGCTCTGATCTGGCCCCGCTCCATAACCGTCGAGCGAAATCGTGAAACTCTCAACGCGAACTCGTGTCATAAACCGTCCTTGCTATGGTGTAATGTCTGGTAATGGTCCGAAAACGATCCGGTAAATCATAAAGCAGGATATTCTCCTGCAGAATGCCAGTCTGTAAGGGTTTCATAAAAGCCTTGCTGAGACTACCTGAACGCAGACAACGGAACCAGTTCTAATCTTGTGACTTCGCATTCAGGTAGATTTCATATCGCTCAAGATCGTTACGTTCGAATCGATCTCGTTCTGGTAAAGATGTAGTTTCGTATTGGCCGCGATTTCTCAGCAGAATGTCTACATCATAAACGCCTGGTTCAATGGAGAAGGAAGAAGGATCGCCAAAGGACCAGATCTGAATTGCTGATGACTTTGCCGTCAGTGCACCAGAGTAGACTCTCTCTACCTCTGGTTCGTAGGGTGGCTTCTGATGAATCCAGACATCAATCCGCACGGTAATTGGATCATCTTTTGAGTAGAACTCCAGGAGTTCCTTACCAATCATCCTACCCCCCTTGTCATGATCGTCTCTGGTAAACGGGAGTAATGATCTGGAGTTTTGCAAGGCAATGTATCGGGAATATTCCCCCAACAGGATGGGTGCCGGGTCCATGTAAAGCACAAATTTTGCAGATGGTGTTTTATCTCCTCTCTGACTCTGATATTCCATCCACGCTGGAGGCACAGAGTCTGTGCGAGGAGTATCAAGCAGCTGAAGTGACATGAAGAATCGGTCGACGGCATTCTGATCAAAAAGTTCACCGGGATTACGCGCAAAGACACTTGCGTAGAGCCAGTGGCCATCCAGTTCAACCAGATAATCACCCTGAGCGACGGAGTGATTGTCTTCGATGCCACGTAGATATCGATGCAGGATGACGCTGGAATCAGAATTCTGAATGGTATCGGATCTGTAGGCAGGGCCCCCTCTGCGAATGACTCCTTCCAATGCCGATTGTACATTCCGGAGAGGTTGTCCAGAGATAGGGCTGATCGAGAGTGACCAGTCTTCCGTAAAAATGATCAGGTTCCCGTCAGTATGTTCATCAATCACGCAGCCGGAATCATCAAATTCGAGTCGTAGCAGATCCAGGTGAGGCTTCGAATCGACTGAATTCGAGCGGGGCTGCGTTTGGTCACACCCAGCAACGGACAGAATTAGCAGCAGAACCGCAATTAAAACTGGAATCGAAAGCTTCCCCTTCATGTTGTACTCAGTGCCCGATCTGGAAGACAACTTTTGCTTGTCCGGATTGAATATTCTGTGCAGCAGGATTTACTATTGCAAACTTGTGGTTAAGAGTTGTCAATCCAGTGAAGTTAACGTGAGATCAAATCATTGCAGAGATGATCCTCATGGAGATTCGTTCTGGATGCTGGACGAAATAATAAATGCTGGCCTGGTGTATCAGCATTAATCTTGATGGAAGTATAGGGTGTGTTGTCATGATTCATCGAATGTTTGGAATGCTGGCTGTTCTCACGGTTAGCCTGCTGGCATCCAGCCTGAATGCTGGGGATGTTCAGCGAGTTGTTCTGGTGGGAGATTCGACGGTTGCCAGCCGGACAGGTTGGGGCGATCGTTTCTGCAAGGAACTCAGGCCCGATGTTCAATGGGTGAATCTGGCCCGGGGCGGACGCAGTTCCAAAAGCTATCGGTCGCAGGGCTGGTGGCAGAAGGCACTCGATGAAAAGCCGACCTGGATCCTGATTCAGTTCGGACATAACGATCAACCCGGTAAAGGGCCTGATCTGGAAACGGATCCGCAGACAAGTTTCCGGGAGAACCTCACCCGTTACGTAAATGAGGCGCGCGATGCCGGCGCTCAACCTGTCCTGGTCACTTCGCTGACTCGCCGACGGTTTGACAGTGAGGGAAAGATTGATCCTGAAAATCTGGAACCTCTCTCGATGCCGCAAGGTTACAGGCTCACAGATTATGCCCGGGCCACTCGGGCTGTGGCAGAGGAATTGAACGTACCCGTGATCGATCTGAATACGTTGAGTGTTCAGGAGATGAATCGTCTCGGACCTGAGGCCGCAGAAAAGTATGATCCCCGGGTAAAAGCATCACAGCCGCCCGATAAAACACACTTGAATTCTTATGGTGCTGCGGAAACGGCCCGACTGGTCATCGAAGAAATCCGTCGTGTCATTCCTGAGTTTGTCCCCTTGCTGAGGAAAGAGAGCATTTACCATTTTGCCTTTGGCGCCGCTCCTGCTGAAGCAGATGAGATGCAGATCGATGCCCAGACCGTTTATCAACCGGAACGGGGCTACGGTTATCTCACGGAATTGAAGTCAGGAACAGTTCCCGTGTTTGCCGTCGATGTTCCCGAGGGGAATTATGAAGTCACGATTCAATTCGGAGATCCCGCTCACCCGACTTCGACAACAATCAGAGCCGAGGCTCGTCGCCTGGTGCTGGAGAAAGTAGAAACTGCTGCGGGGGAATTTGTGACGCGGATGTTTACGGTCAATGTGCGACAACCGCAGATCAACTCAGACAGCTCCACAACATTGAACAGTCGCGAGATGGGCCCACCGCTGCATCCCAACTGGGATCAGCAACTTTCCCTGGAGTTCAACGGCTCTCAGCCGGGAGTCAACGCACTGACAATCCAGCCCGCCCGCGATGTGCTGACAGTCTTTATTGCTGGTGACTCGACAGTGACAGATCAACGCAACGAGCCCTACGCTGGCTGGGGCCAGATGCTGCCGCGTTTTTTTACCTCGGCGGTTGCTGTTTCCAATCACGCCGAGTCGGGACTGGCGCTCTCCTCATTCAAGTATCAGAAACGGCTCGACAAGGTGCTGAGCATGATGGAGGAGGGGGATTACCTGTTGATCCAGTTCGGCCATAACGACCAGAAAGACAAACGCCCGGGAGCGGGGCCATTTTCCACGTATCGGGAGAGTCTTGTCGAATTTGTAAGAGCCGTGAAATCGAAAAAAGGGATCCCTGTGCTGATCACCCCCATGGAACGACTCCGCATGGACTCCAGCGGAAACCAGACGCCCACCCTCTCAGAATATGCCGAGGCAGTGCGCCTGGTCGGAAAAGAGGAGCAGGTGCCGGTCATTGATCTCA
>JAGQQT010000519.1 GCA_020426065.1 Planctomycetaceae bacterium
AGTCAGGAGGAATGGGGCGGTTGATGCCTGCTGTTCTGAAGTCCTGTACTCTTCAGTCTCTCCCAATTACTGAGAAATGCAAGACCTCCAGCAGAGGAACTTCACCCCGGTTGGGGAAACTGCTGACGGCTTACCTGCCATACTGTTCCAGGGCAGCCAGGGTCCGGGCGAAGTCTTCCGGAAAGGGAGCTTCAAACTTCATGCGTTCCCCTGTCTGGGGATGAGTCAGTTCGAGACGGAAGGCATGCAGTGCCTGACGCTCGATCAGGAGCTGATCTTCCTGCAGGTGTTCCCGGGAAATCATCAGGTCTCCCAGCGTGAGTTGTGCCCGTCCGCGATAAAGGCTGTCAGTGACAATCGGATGTCCAAGATGCTGCATATGCACCCGCAGCTGATGCGTGCGACCTGTTTTAGGGAGCAGCTTCACAGAAGTAATGTTCCGAAATCGCTCCAGCACTTCGTAATGGGTAATCGCAATCCGCGCTTCCGGATCTGGCCCGCAGACAACCATTTTTTCCCGATGTTTGGAATGGGCTCGAATGTGTGTTTCAATCCGGTCCGCATCGAATTCCATTTTTCCCCAAACCAGTGCCCGGTATTCTTTTTCAACAGTTCGGTCTGCAAACTGGCTGGCAATGGCATCGTGAGTCTGGTCATCCTTGGCGATCGCGATCACCCCGGTGGTGTCTCGATCGAGTCGATGAATAATGCCAGGCCGATGGGCTCCGCCCGACTGACTCAATAGCTCAAAATGATGGACCAGAGCATTCGCCAGAGTGCCCCCGTAATTGGCTTTTCCTGGGTGAACAATCAGCTTGGCCGGTTTGTTGAGGACGATCAGGAAATCGTCTTCGTAAAGAATGTCGAGAGAGATTTCTGGTGCGGCGGGCAGCGTTGCGGGAGCCTGCTCGGGATAGTTACCAGCAATCTCATCACCTGAGCGGAGTCGGTGAGAGGGCTTGACGGTTTCCCCGGAAACCTGCACGGTTCCAGCGGAAATCGCTTTCTGCCACTGAGAGCGGGAAATCTGGGGATGCAGTTCTACCAGCCAGTGGTCGAGCCGTTTTTCATGCTCGGTTTCCGTAGCGATGTGACAGAACTGCCACTCGTATTGTTCGTCTTCACTCTGCTCCATTCGCCGAGGAACCTGCTGAAGGTGCACTGGATGTGCCAGTTGGAGCTGTTGAAGAAGTTCCTGCGGGTGCTGGTGGTTTTGCTTCCGGTGAACCAGCAGGCGGTGTTGGTTCTCCTGCCGGTGAGCCGGCAGGCATGGGCGGAGCGTTGGCAGCGGAAGATGTTCCTGCTGGTGAGCTGCTGGCTGCTGGCGGGAAATCCGGAGCGGACGGGACGGACAGTGGCGGCATTGCCGTCGAACTGGTCGTCGGAGGCACACTTGAATCCGAAGTGGAAGCGGGAGGCAGATTTTGATCCAGATTCAGTTTCTTCAGCAGGTCTTCTGGTTGTTCTATGTCCTGTGGTTTTGGATTCTGGGCCGAAAACCAGGCATAGAAATCTTTGGCAGAGGCTGTTTCCAGATATTTGATTCGTTCTTCGACAATCGGCTTGTAGGGGGTTTCCGGTGATTCTGTCAGCAGTTTGTTGTAACTTTTCAGGCACTCTTCAAAGTTGCCGTCGGACAGGGCTTCCTGAGTCCGGGCCAGGCCAAACAGGGCCCGATCTTTCGTGATGCCAATTGTGATCGTGCCGTTCAGAAACTCGTTGAATGCCTTTTTGGCCTCTTCCAGTTCCGTCTTGCCCGCTTCGCGATCGGTAAACATCAGCCGGATGCCTGTTTCCAGATACCGCTCAGCGACTCCAATCTTGGCCAGTTCCCCGACTGGAGTTCCGGTGTAGGAATCGGCAACGCCAGCCAGCTCTTCCGGCGTACGGGCACTGGAAAAGGCTGACCAGCTGTCTTCACTGGTGGCCTGGTTGGTGCGTGTGTAATAGACGTAGGCGGCAATCAGCAGCAGGACTGCTGAAGTCCAGAGCATAATCCGATTCCCGTGAATTTCGGCAATTTCCCGAAATTTCAACTGGGCTTTCGCAATCGCTTTTTCCAGGTCGTTATCCGCCGAACCGTGGTGATGTTCTTCGTTCATGCCGTCTACAGTGCTCTGTTTCTGGTTTCAGGAGGACTGTCCAGCCTCTCAAAGAAGGGGGCCGGACATCAACAGTGAAGCCGAGCAGTATAGAGTCCCGAGAATCAGAGGGTCAAGCAGAGACCGAGGACTCGTCCAACTCCTCCATATCGAGCGGGAGAACAGCGTCCCCAATCTGAATCGTTCCGGCAATTTCCACGACAGCGGTAATTCCACCGTGGCCACGCATGGCCGAATACCCGCCGGGACCAAGCATTTCTTCCATTCGGGAACAGGGAGCACAAGGACCACTCCCTCGAAATTGAGCGTTGCCAATCTGGAAGGAGCGATCTTTCAGTGCCAGCAAATTCACTCCTGAAACAACAAGATTCCGCCGCAGCAGGGCTGGATCCAGCTCATTTCGACGGAGAAATCCGGCAATAACGGGCAAATGCTCTGCCTGAATGAGCGTGACCTGTCGCTTTGATTTGCCCGATCTGGAGTGATGATCTCCCACCAGTCCGGTCCCCACTTCCGCTCGAACAGACGGGGGTGTGAGAATAATCCCGCGACGTTCCGGGGAGAGGCCGATCCAGCGGACAACACCAGCAGCCAGAGGCTGCTCTCGCAGTTCCTTGATGCTGGACATGCGACGATCTCGCGTCCGTTAAACGAGTTCAGGCATAGGACGATACGTGTTGTGATCGACCAGAAAACGTGGCCGCCCCTGCAGGTCTGGCAGGGTCAACTCGTCAACGTTGATGCCCAACTGGTGATACAGAGTGGCGAAGACTTCCTGGAAGTGGATGGGACGGGTTTCGGCATATTCACCCAGGCGATTTGTCGTGCCAATCGCCTGCCCGGTCCTGAGACCACCTCCCGCCAGCAGACCGCAGGATACCTGTGGCCAGTGATCCCGTCCGGCATTGGTGTTGATTTTCGGGGTTCGTCCAAATTCACCCCAGACCACGACGCTGATATCGTCCAGCATGCCTCGCTGGTCCAGATCTTCGACCAGAGCAGTGACTGCCTGATCCAGCATCGGCATGTCTTCACGGCCTCGCTTGAAGTTGCCCCCGTGCCAGTCCCAGCGGCTGAAACAGAGTGTGACGCAACGTACGCCTGCTTCAATCAGGCGTCGGGCCACCAGGAAGTTATCCAGGAGTTTAGGACCACCATCGGCCTGCAGGTTGGGAGTTCCCCGGCCGTAACGGTCACGAACTTCAACGGGCTCTTTCTCTACGTCCAGGGCATCGGCCAGTTTGCTTGA
>JAGQQT010000051.1 GCA_020426065.1 Planctomycetaceae bacterium
CTGGCACTCGATCGGATCAATGCGATTCCCGGATATCGCAGCCGATTCGAAAAAGAATTCGGAGGGCCAGCCACAGAACAACGACTCGCCCAGGCGATTGCCAGCTTCGAGCGGACGATTGTCTCCGGCGATGCTCCTTACGATCGGTTCACTGCAGGAGACAAATCGGCGTTGAGCGAATCTGCTCAACGGGGACGGGATCTGTTTTTTGGAAAAGCCAACTGTTCGGCCTGCCATAGTGGACCCAGCTTCTCTGATCTGGCGTTCCACAACATTGGAATCGGCATGGATCGGGATGAGAAGGATCCGGGTCGATTTGAAGTCAGCAAACTGCAGGGAGATTTCGGCGCATTTAAAACACCGACCCTGCGGGAAATCGCACGCACCGGTCCCTACATGCACGATGGCAGCTTAAAAACACTGCAGGAAGTTGTAGAACACTATAACCGGGGTGGTATCGATAACCCGTATCTCGATGAAGAGCTTTTTCCTCTCAAGCTGACCAGCGAGCAGATTCAGGATCTGGTCCAATTCATGGAGGAAGGACTGTCGAGTGAACATTACCCCCTTGTAGAAGTTCCCCAGCTGCCATAAAAAGAAATGGCTGGAAGCCTCTATCACAATCGCCAGTTTGACGGCCCGCTCACCCGTTTACCTGGTGGACTGAAGTATCATGCAGCTTAGAAAAACCATCCCGGCATAAGGTCGAAGCTGCACTCTGCAAATTGACTCCTGACCTTGAACCAATATTCCTCTGGAAGGATTGATGATGAAAACCTCTCTGAAAGTTTGCCTGGCAGCAAGTGTGATCTGCCTGTGGAATCTGGCTCCGGCCAATGCTGATGAAAAACCGCTTCGAGCCCGGCCCGTGGCTGAAGGTCTGGATAATCCCTCCGGTGTGGCCGTCAACGCCGAAACGGGACATGTCTTTTTCTGCACTCGGGCGGGAGTTCATCGACTGGTTCCCGGAAAAGCCGGGAAGGTTTACAGCGAAGTCACCGGCTTCCCGACCGACATCTACGGAAAAGGCCCGATGTATGACATCGGACCACTGGGTGTCGCGTTTCTGGATAACGAACACCTGGTCGTCGGAGATGGCAGCCGCCCCGATGGTGAAGAACTTGTGCGGGTTTACAAGGTCGGCAAAGAACCACTCTCCACTGCTGCCAGTGAAGGCTCCGCTGCCTTCACCCTGGGACCGATTCCTGCCGGGGATGCCTCGGCTAAAGGGGAAGGAAACTTCTATGGTGTGACTACCAATCAGGCGGGCATCTTCATTACCGCCAATGGCGATGACACCAAAGGCTGGGTGCTGCGAGCCACCGTTCAGGATGGCAAGCCGGGTGAACTGAAACCTTTCATTGCCTCCAAAGAAGCCACCGGAACCGATGCTCCCGTTGCGATCACAACTGACGCCGAAGGTCGGGTCGTGATTGGTCAGATGGGGGAAATGAACCTGCCTGGCGACAGCCTGCTCACCTTTTACGATGCCGAGTCTGGCGAACTGATTCGCAGTCTCCCCACCGGATTGAGTGATATCGCCGGGCTGGCCTACTCGCCTAAAAGTGGCAAGCTGTACTGTGTCGATTTCTCCTGGGCCAAACCGGAAGACGGTGGGCTGTTTGAACTGACCGTCACTGATGATGCCGTCAAGACAAACAAAATCCTGAGCCTCGACAAGCCAACTGCTCTGGCTTTTGACAAACGGGGTCGGTTGTATGTCACCGTTTACGGAACTGCTGCGGAAGGGAGCGAAGAGAAAGGTGGCCAACTTCTGGTTGTCCGACCGGGACTGTGAATTTCGTGATGGTTTCCATCCTGCAGGGAAATCCCTGCAGGAGCGGATTTCCACGAAATTTTTGTTCACATCTTTAGCTGTTGGACGATACAATCCCAATAAACATCTCCCCTCTCACACCTTCATTTCAGGAAGCGTCTATGAGTTACTCGGATAATCTCCAATATGCTGGCAGCAATCCCTTCGCGATTGATGCCGCACGCGATGAACGGGCTGCTTTCATCCGTCGCACCTATTCCCATCTGGCCGGTGCCATTGCCGTGTTTGGCGGGCTGCTTTATCTGTTCGTCAACACACCAGCCATTCGAGACCCACTGTTTAACCTGATGGTTGGCGGCCAGTGGTGGATTGTGCTGGGAGCATTTATTGGGATCAGCTGGCTGGCAGACTGGTGGGCTCATCGTGGCACATCATTGACTACCCAATACGCTGGCCTGATGTTGTACACGGTTGCGGAAGCCGTCATTTTTGTGCCACTCGTAACCTACGTCTGGCTGCTGCTCGGACGCCCTGAGTTTCTGGTGCAGGCGGCCTTCCTGACTCTCATCACCTTCGGGGGTCTGACGGCGTTCGTCATGTTTACGGGAGCAGACTTCTCCTTCCTTCGCGGCTTCCTGATGCTGGCTGGACTAGCCGCCATGGGACTGGTGGTTGTCGGAATTTTTGGTGGTCTGAACCTGGGAGTCTGGTTCACGGTGGCCATGCTGGGACTGAGTGCAGGTTACATTCTGTATGATACCTCCAATGTCCTGCATCACTACCGCACCGATCAACACGTCGCGGCTGCGCTGGCCCTGTTTGCTTCGGTCGCTCTGATGTTCTGGTACATGATTCGTCTCGTGATTGCTCTGCAGGGCGATGACTGATCCACACAGGTTCCTCTCCGGGGGAACAAATCCTGAATGCATTCACACCTCCCCGCTGCCTGGCAGGGAGGTGTTTTTTTATCTGTGCAAAATCGAATCGTCATTCCATCGCGAGTGGCGGAATGGTCTGTTAGACTCGAACTGGCTCAATAAGCAATCGATTCTGCAAAGGCATTCCCATGACGACACCTCGCATCGAAGCAGCGCTGGAGAAAGTTAGTCAGGCCGTATCCCGCTCCGCATTGACCTCAACCAGTCAGCAGAATGTCACCCGATGGCTGACCGAACCGCAGTATGGGGCCTATCAGGATGGCATCCTGAATCTGGTTGAAGCAGATCAGTTTGAGAAACTGGACAGCCTCTTCTGGGAGGTGATTGCCTTTGGAACCGGAGGACGCCGCGGACCGATGGCCGATTTTGGCTCGGCGACAATCAATCCCCGGACCATTGCCGAATCCGCTCATGGGTTGGCCACTTACCTGAAAAAATCGGGGGATGCACGCAGCAATTCAGCAGTCATCGCCTGCGATACCCGAAATCGTTCGCTGGAATTCTCCCGCATCACGGCCAGCGTACTGGCTGCTCATGGTTTGAAAGTCTATTTCTATCCTTCCGCTCGCTCCACACCGCAACTCTCTTACTCAGTCCGTCATCTGCAATGTGATCTGGGAGCGATGATTTCGGCCTCTCATAACCCGCCGGCAGATAACGGATTCAAGGCTTACTGGAACACCGGGGGACAGGTCCTGCCGCCGCACGATAAGGGAATTGTCGATTGCGTGTACGATGCCGGAGAAATTCCGATCGTCGATTTCGATCAGGCCGTTGCCAACGGTCAGATTGTTCTCCTGGATTCCGCTGTGGATGAGGCGTATCACAAAGCTGTCCTGGCGATGTCACTCTCCAGTCAACGAGAGTTGAATGCCGTCTTCACACCACTGCATGGTGTGGGAGAAACAGCCTGTTACCAGATTCTGCAGAAAGCCGGCTTCTCCGGTGTTTCCATTGTGGAATCACAACGGACGCAGGATGGCAACTTCCCCAACGTCGATCAGCACATGCCCAACCCGGAGCGGACGGAAGTCTTCCGGGAAGCCATTGCCCAGGCCAAGCAGACGGGAGCAAATGTGATTCTCGCTTCCGATCCGGATGCGGACCGGCTGGGAGTGTGTGTCAAAAACACTACGGGAGAGTTTGTGCATCTGACCGGAAATCAGATTGGCTCTTTGATTGTCGATTACATCCTCCGCAAGCGTCAGGCAGCAGGTACGCTCTCTGATCAGCACTTTGTCGTTGAGACGCTGGTCACCACGCCGCTCATTGGCGCGATTGCCCAGGCACATGGAGTGCGGATCATTGATGATCTGCTGGTCGGGTTCAAATACATTGGACAGACCATCGATCAGGAGGGTCCGGACAAATTTGTGTTCGGAGCGGAGGAATCCCTAGGTTTCCTGGCCGGAACGTATGCCCGCGACAAGGATGCCGGGATTGCTTCACTGTATCTGTGCGAAGCGGCGGCTGAACTCCAGGCGGAAGGCAAATCACTGCTGGATCGCCTGAACGAACTTTACAATGAACATGGCTATTTTCTGGAAGGTCAGATCTCCAAAGTCTGCACGGGACCTTCCGGGAAAGCTCAGATTGATGGCCTGATGGCTGCGTTTCGGGAAACTCCCCCCAACAGCCTGGGAGGACTGGCCTTAAGCCGGGTCCGGGATTACGGCACACACGAGTGCCGGGAACTTCCAGGCAATACGTTGATCAAAGAACTCCCCGCTCCCAGTGGCAACCTGCTGTTTTTTGAATCCTCACCTGGCACCGAATCCATCCGGATTGCCGTCCGTCCTTCCGGAACCGAACCGAAGATCAAGTTCTATGTATTCATCAATGCCATGCTGCAGGGACGCGATCTGGCAGCAACCAGTGCCGTGGCCCAAAAGCTGAATGCCGGCATCCGTCAAGACCTGAACGGCTGGATTGATCAACAGCTGGCCTCAGCCTGATGCGAATGCGAGTCAACAAAAAAACAGCCGATCGGTTAATCGATCGGCTGTTTTTCTTTTCATGACAGAGTTCTGAGTGGATCAGAATTCTCCCAGTGTGTGACCATCCTGAATGGACAGCAGGTATTCGAACAATGAATCATCTGTCTTGATACTGACGTCCGTGTTGTGATCAATGTTCTCGCTGATGAAACGAACGGAACCATCTCCCAGAACAAATTGACCACCACCCTTGTGATGACTGCTGAATGCCCGGCGGCATTCACTGTTTTCGGGACAGTTTAACAGGCGATATCCACTACCGTGGGTACAGGACATTTTCGAGTTGTGGTTTCCGTCTGCACCGGCTGACAACCAGCCGGTACCAGCTGCAGGCTGGTTTCCGGAAGTGTCCGCCTTCCGATAAATTCGCTCACCCACCAGCAGCGTATTGCTCAAACCGTCGGTAATGTCGCGAAAACGGGTTTTGCTGTTGCGGTAGAATGCCCCCGTGGCATCATCATTCACTTCACGAACAATTCCATCATTGTCATTGTCGTAATCCGGACGAATGTTCCCGGCACTGTTTACAGCCACATAGTTCATTGTCACCAGAGGGACATCTGCGCTGTTCGGAACATCTCGAGCCTGTCGGTCTGTAAAGCTGTCCTGAACATCCGGTGCGGAGTCAGAAGGACAACGCCAGGCTGGTACTGGAGTCTGCAACACAGAAAGCCGCGAGTCAGACAGAGCGGCCATTGGGTTCTGTCCCACGTTCAACTGATCGTAAGAGGCACTCAGCTCCATGAAGGGAGCAATGTGAGCTGACCAGGCCCAGTTGGGAGCCCGAACATGCAGTGCATTGTTGTTCTGATTCATGCTTCCCGGAGGCAGCGTGCCATGTGTATCGTGGTAATTGTGCAGTGCCAGTCCGATCTGCTTCAGGTTGTTTTTGCAGCTGGAACGGCGTGCGGCTTCACGTGCCTGCTGAACGGCAGGCAGCAGTAATGCCACCAGAATCGCAATGATTGCAATGACAACTAGTAGTTCGATCAGCGTAAAGGCCGATCTTCTGAGACAATTTCGCGACATTCAGAACTCCTCTAAAAAGAAAACGACAGGTTATTGATCGCCAGCTTTGGTCAGCTTGATCTCGATTTGATTATCGCCACTCTCTGAAATCGTAACCTCGATTCCGGACTCTGCTGAACTGGTATATTTTTCAGAAAACGGCAATGAGCCTTCATCTTCTACTTCATATTGCACAGCAACTTTGTAGTTTCCTGGCTCAATTCCCGTGATTCCAGCTGTGGTTTCTACCCGAAAGGTGCCATCTTCTTTGATGGTCGCAAAAGCACTGCGCCCTTCTCCCACTGGATAGAACTGCACCAGCCCTTTCTGCAGTGGCTGCCCATCAACGGTCACAACCCCCGCAGCAGTGGAACCTGCAGACTCTTTCCCGGAGCAGCCTGCCCCCAGAGCAATCAGCAGCAACGCCAGAAATACCTGGGGTACAAATCGGATAGCTTTCAGCACTGATTTCACTCGCTTCGATCAAGACAGGGTTATACTGCATCACAGCAGGAATGATTTTGACGCAATATATCCACGAATTATCCTTTGTCGATGAGAAAGGCATACATTGCATTGAGATTTTTTGTCGCATTTGGCCGGTCGACAAATTCACAGCGTAAGCCTGGTAGCGGATTCGTTGCTGCGGCATAATTGCCCTTTTGTATTTTCTCAGCACGTTTCACTGAAAAAACACCGGGCCATAATCTGGCAGATTGAGATTTGAGTACAGCTCGAACAAGCGGCTGAATCCCCGCAGGAACCTCAAACGAGGGCAGACGTGACCTCTTCTGACCTGCAACAGAAATCTATCAGGACCGTATCTCCAGAAGCTCACAGATGTTCCTGGATCGATTCCTGAATCCGCTGGCGGGCTTCCAGAGTCAGTGAGGAATCGGCCAGGCTGGTTTCATCCTGAAGTGCCCCATACTGGCGGGCCATGCGGCTGATGAAATCGAGCTGATGTTTCAGTCGATGGCAGACCCGGCACATCCTCAGATGCAGACGCAGTTGCACACACTGCCAGAAGGGAAGGTTGCCTTCTTTGCATTCCGAGAGGAGGTGGCTGACTTGCTTGCAGTTCATCATGTGTGTTCACCTTCTCCCGCTCGACAGAACCAGTTTTTCTCCAGGCATTGACGCAGGCTCAGGCGTGCCCGATACAGCATCACACTCATATTTCCCGGAGTCACTTCCAACTCGCCACACAATTCCTCTGTGGAAATCTGTTCGACTTCTCTCATCATGAACACAGTTCGTAACCGCTCCGGAAGTCGTTCGACACACTTGCGAAACGTGAGCCAGAATTCCTGGCTTTCCAGCGTGTCTTCCGACAAATTTGGCCACTCCCGGGGTTGAGTCTGCCATTCTCCCCGGCCATCAAACAACTGGTTTCCTTCCTGCTCGGAATGGAGGGAACTGATGGGGTGCTCCCGATTTTGCTTTCTCAGATAATCGATCATCTTGTTTCGCAGAATCGCGACAAACCAGGTCCGTTCATCCGAGTCTCCTTCAAAGCTGGGAGACTTCAGGGCGGCAATGAACGTTTCCTGAACCAGATCTTCCGCGATATGCCGATTGCCAATGCGTGACATGGCATACCGAAACAGAGCATCGCCGTGCTGTTCCACCCAATGTTGTGGATCGGTCAACATACTCTGTTTTCCCTGGTAAGAGTGACTCATCCTGAACCTCGACTGGAAAACGGGAAGTCAGATCACACAGGATCCCTCAGCAGGTTGGACGATGTCCGGGCTCTTTTCTTACACCCGATTTCCGGATTTCAGAAAAATTGTGAAATCAGATGTGATGCCTAAACGGTCCGGCCTCATCAGCCGTGATCTGAGAACATTGTAACCCGTTGTCAGCTATTCTTTTGCATCGCCCTCACGCGGCTCAAAACCGAGTGCGGCGGAGTTGATACAGTAGCGTTTGCCGGTTGGCTGGGGTCCATCGTCAAAGACATGACCCAGATGAGCTTCGCAGCGGCGGCATTTCACTTCCGTGCGGGTCATGAAAAAGCTGCGATCCGATTCGAGTTCCAGACTGTGCTCTTCGTAAGGTTGATAGTAACTGGGCCAGCCTGTGCCTGACTCGTACTTGGCCTCCGAATCAAACAGCGGTGCTCCGCAACAGACACAGGTGTAGACGCCCGACTCCTTATTGTCCCAGTATTTCCCCGTGAAGGCGCGCTCGGTTCCTTTTTTGCGGGTGACATAGAACTGCTCTTCAGTCAGTTCCTTTTTCCATTCGGCATCGGTTTTTTCGACTTTATCCAGTGCAGGTTCTGCTGAACCTTCTTCCGGATGATTCTTCTTCAGCTTGTCGGAGAAATTCTTGCGGAACTTCTCGACCTTGGGTGCGATCACCGCCATGCAATAGGGCTGAAACGGATTATCGGCAAAGTAGTTCTTGTGATAATCCTCTGCTGCAAAGAAAGCCGTAAAGGGGCTGATTTCGGTGACGATGGGCCTGTCAAAAGTCCCGGCTTCATCCAGTTGTTTTTTGTACTGTTCGGCAACGGTTTTCTGTTCATCATCGTGATAGAAGACGACCGACCGATATTGAGGCCCTTTGTCTGCCCCCTGCTGATTGAGCGTGGTGGGATCGTGAGTTTTCCAGAACACCTCCAGCAGATCGGCAAACTCAACCTGGGAAGGGTCGTATTCAATCTGAATGACTTCCGCATGATCCGTCAGGCCGGTGCAGACGGTTTTGTAATCAGCGGTCTGAGCTGTGCCACCGGAATAACCCGGCATGACACTTTTCACACCATGCAGTTCTGCAAACACCGCTTCTGTACACCAGAAGCAGCCACCACCAAAAGTTGCCAGTGCTGTTTTGGAAACCGGAGCCGCTGCCATTCGAGTTTCTCCAGAGGAAGTGCCGGACGAGCCGTTTTCGGGAGGTGTGGAGGACTTTCCAGAAGACATGATCGACATTGCGACAGCACCAGTTGCTGCCAGACCAATCACGAAGAGTCCGGCCTTTTGAAGAATGTGACGTTTCATACCTGCTCTCCGCGAGGGATGTCTCTGCACAGCCTGATAAGTCAAATGCTGGGGTCTGTTCAGGCTGAGTCACCACTTGGAACAGACACCCGGGATCTCATCCATTTCGATCCCGCTGAATATTATAGGAGGATGCGGTCCGGGGAGAACCCGAATCTGCCCGGCAAACCGGTTCCGCCTGGTCCGTAAACCATCTAACCGAGCATTTTTTCCAGCACATCCTTTGGTGCCGGAGCATATTTCAAAGGTTCCATCGAGTAGGATGCCCGCCCCTGGGACAGACTGCGAACCTGCGTGGAGTAGCCAAACATGTTGGCCAGCGGCACTTCCGCCTCTATGGCCGTCAGGTGCCCACGCTGCTCTTGACCAAAAATGGAAGCGTGACGCACCTGCAGATCCGCCTGAATATTCCCCAGGAAATCATCCGGGCAAACCACTTCCAGCTTCATGATCGGCTCGAGCAGAACCACATTTTCGGCGGTCAACGCCTCATTGAAGGCTCTGTCGGTCGCTGCCGAAATCGCGATCTCATCAGTTTCCCCAACTCGGAAATCGACATCCAGCACCGAAACCTGCAGCCCCATCAAGGGATAACCATAGTAGCCTACTGCTCCAAGGAGATTCTTGACGCTTTCATCGAGAAACTTTCGCATCTCGGAAGGAACCTCATCCGGTTTCAGCTTGTTGATGTAACGGGTGGGCTGGCTGGTTTCGATGGGTGAAAGTTCGAGAACCACTTTGGCGTAGCGGTTCCCACTGGGTGTTGTCTGATGAAACTCGCCGGTACCCACTGATTTTTTGGAGACGGTTTCGCGATAACTTACCCGCGGTTTGTGAACCTTGGCGTTCAGACCGAAATCGCGCTGGATTCGATCCTTGATCACTTCGAGATGAAGTTCCCCCATCCCGCTGATGATCTGCTGCCCGGTATCTTCGGACAAAGTGCAGCGGAAAGTGGGATCCTGTTTTTCGAGGCGTGCCAGAACCTCATTGAGTTTCTTGCGATCCGCATTGGTTTCTGGTTCCACAGCCATGGAAATGACCGTCTCGGGAAATGTGATCGATTCCAGCAGAATCGGATGCTGGGTATCGCACAGGGTGTCCCCGGTCGCCGTTTCCTTCAGACCAACAATTCCGGCGATTTCTCCCGGACCGATTTCATCGGTTTCAATTTTCTCCTTGGCTCCCGCCTGGATATGCCAGATCTGATTGACAAGTTCCTTCTTACCGGTCCGTGGATTGAGTAAGCGGCTGCCGCTCTTGAGCTTTCCGGAGTAAACCCGAATGAAATACAGATCCGCGTGCTGTTCGGCCACGATTTTGAAAACCAGTCCGCAAAACGGAGCCTTGGGATCGGGAGGCCGGGTTTCGATTGCCGGTTTTTTCGGGTGATTGTTATCCCCGGAAACCGGAGGACGATCCAGAGGACTGGGGAGGTATGCGGAAACGCCATCCAGCAGAGGTTGCACACCAATGTAACTGAGCGAGGATCCGCAGAATGTCAGCTGAACTTTTCGTTCGAGAGTGGCTTTGCGGAGTACGCTCATTAACTGCTCTGACGAAATGGTTTCTCCTTCAAGGTATGAATTCATCAGGTCATCGTCACACTCGACAGCTGCTTCCACCAGCTCCATCCGGGCCAGCTCTGCCTGATCACGTAGATCCTCCGGGATCTCCTGAACATCAATGTTCTGTCCGCGCGATTCCGTATCAAAGTAGAGTGCTTTCATCTGCAGCAGATCGATCACGCCCCGGAAAGGATCGGGGTTGTGAGATGGGCCTGCCCCAATCGGAATGGTCAGCGGAATGGGCCGGGCTTTGAGGCGATCCCGCATCTGCTGCAGGGTCCGTTCGAAGTCCGCTCCAATGCGATCCATTTTGTTAATGAAACAGATGCGGGGGACGTCATATCGATCCGCCTGCCGCCAGACGGTTTCGCTCTGGGCTTCCACCCCTTCCACCGCACTGAAGATGACCACTGCTCCATCCAGCACGCGGAGAGAACGCTCGACCTCTGCAGTGAAATCGACATGCCCGGGAGTATCGATAATGTTGATGATGTTCTGCTTCCAGAAGCAGGTAATGGCCGCCGAATAGATGGTAATTCCCCGCTTGGCTTCATCGGGGTCAAAGTCGGTGGTCGTATTTCCATCGTCGACATTCCCCATCCGATGCGATGCTCCCGTATAGTACAGGATTCGCTCGGTTGTGGTTGTTTTTCCGGCGTCGATATGAGCGATGATGCCAATGTTGCGATATTGATCGAGTGAGTGAGCCATGATGTTCAGTTTGTGTCGTTCAGAAGATAATTCGAGCGGAGGATTTCGTTCCGGATGCCAGTCTCTGCATGATACGCCGGATACCCGAAGCTGAACAGGCTGCCGTCGCCGTTGCAATCATTACGACCGGGAGAATCAGAATGCAGGTTTCGCAGCCGAAACCTGAGTGTTGTATTCCATCCACACGGAAACAGGAACGGACGTAGACTGAAGCGTATCCACAGGTCTTTCTCCCCGGGGCAATTTCATGCATTCCTGCCAGCTGACTGTTTCATTTCGGCACACTCTTGTTCGAGTCTGTTTGCCCTGCCTGTTTCTCATCTTCCCCTTGTCAGGTTGTCAGAACTCTTCTGAGCAGGTTGAGGTTGTCTGGCTGGAGGAACCGGGTACATCCTCACTGAAGCCAAACCGCAACACTCAGGAGCAGGGTAAATCTTCGGTGACCCCAGTAGAGAATGGTTTTCCTTCGGAACAGGACCCAACAGATCAGCGATCTCTGAAGTATGGCATCGGAGTCTCGCTGGATGGATTTCGCCCTTTCCCCGATGACGATCCCTGGAATACCCCGATCGATGAGGCCCCGGTAGATCCCAAATCGGATCAGATTCTGGCCTACATCGGACTGGATGGGACCCTGCATCCCGATTTTGGTTCGGGAACATGGGAAGGTTCGAAGATCGGAATCCCCTATATTGTGGTTGAGGGAGATCAGCCCCGAGTCACAGTCGAGTATGAAGCCTATCCCGAAGAAAGTGATCCCGGCCCCTACCCCATTCCCTTTGAAACGCCCGTCGAGGGAGATCCTTACGAACGGGGCGACCGGCATGCAATTATTGTGGATCGGGACAACTGGGTGCTGTATGAACTGTACCGGGCATTCCCTATCGCTGGTGGAGCGAGCTGGAGAGCAGACAGCGGAGCGATTTTCGACCTGAAAAACAACACTCAACGCCCCCGCGGCTGGACCAGTGCCGATGCGGCCGGGCTCCCGATTTTTCCGGGCCTGGTCCGTTATGACGAAGTCGGCATCCAGAAGGAAATCCGGCATGCAATCCGCTTTACCCTTGCCAAGACACGGCGTGCATTTGTTGCACCGGCCACCCACTGGGCCAGCAGTAATGAGCATCATCTGCTCCCACCGCTGGGAATGAGAGTTCGCCTCAAGAAAGATTTCGAGATCAGTGAGCACCCGGCCGATGTCCAGGTGATTTTGCGTTGCCTGAAAAAATACGGCATGATTCTGGCCGATAACGGCAGCGACTGGTTTGTGTCCGGGGCACCGGATGAACGCTGGGACAACGATGAATTACGGCACTTGCGGAAAATCAAAGCCAAACACCTGGAAATCATTCGCATGGATGGCCTGACCACTCCCTACAATTTCTGAAAAGATTGAGTTTGCAGGCGGGTTCTTTTCCGTCGTTCTCTTACCTATCAATTTTTTAGTGATCAGGACATACTGGAGTAACTAACTGAAGTCGAACGCTCCGAGTTCCTCAATCCGTAATTCATCATTGACGCAGCACAAATTCCATGCGTATTGGCGTTGCCCAACTGAATCCGACCATTGGCGATCTGCATCACAATTGCACCCGCATTCTGCAGGCCGCGCGGGAATGTGCGGCCCAGGGCGCTGAGTTGCTCGTCTGTCCGGAACTGGCTCTGTGTGGATACCCACCGAAGGATCTGCTGCTGCGATCCGGGTTTGTCTCAGCCTGTGATCGGGCTCTGGACCAACTGGCCGAACAACTGCCAAAGGAACTGGGTGTTCTGATCGGACATCCGACTCACCGCGGCTGCCCAGCAGGTCAGTCCGCCAATGCCGCCAGCCTGCTTGAAGCGGGGGAAATTACCCATACCCTGCATAAAACATTGCTCCCCAATTACGATGTCTTCGATGAACGCCGCTACTTTCGCCCGGCTTCGGATGTGAGTCCAATTGAGTTTCGTGGCAGAACACTCGGTGTCCATATCTGTGAAGATGCCTGGTACGGACAACCGGATACCTTCTATCACGAGCGGACTCCCTGTGAGTTTGATCCGGTCGAGAGTTTAATCAATCAGGGCGCAGAGTATCTGATCAACCTGTCCGCCAGTCCGTTTGAAGTGGATAAACTCGCTCGTCGACACTCCCTGATGGCCAGACACAGCCAGAGCGGCAATATTCCCTCACTGTTCGTCAATCAGGTGGGTGGAAATGACGACCTGGTTTTTGACGGCGGCAGTTTTGTGCTGGATCGCTCGGGAAAACTGGTTCTCCAGTTGCCTCAATACGAATCGGTTGTACGAACCTTTCATTGGGATGAAGGCTTTGCCGAGGGCTCGGAATGGACTTCTCCGGTGCGAGCGGCTCAGTTGCTGGAAGCCCTGACACTGGGGTTACGGGATTATGCGTGGAAAACAGGTTTTCGGAAATGTGTGCTGGGACTGTCA
>JAGQQT010000520.1 GCA_020426065.1 Planctomycetaceae bacterium
AGGTCATCTTGACCAAGCCTTTCTTTATGGGTGTCACTGAAGTGACGCAAGCACAATATCATGACATTATGGGAGAGGATCCGTCTTACTACTCAAAAAAGGGAAAGCATAGCGCATTAGTCAATGGTTTGTTAACTGGCATTTTTCCAGTTGAAGGAGTTAGTGCCACCAATGCGGAAGAATACTGTGTTCAACTTGGAAAGCGTGAAAATCTACCCGAAGGTTATCGGTTGCCGACAGAAGCAGAGTGGGAGTATGCCTGCCGGGCAGGTACGACAACCCGTTTTACTAAGGGAGACCTGGACTCCGATATTGACTCTGAAGGCTGGTGCACGAATAACTCTTCTGAACGAACTCATCGGATTGCGGAGCTGGCTCCTAACCAATTCTCACTTTACGACATGCATGGCAACGTATGTGAGTGGGTTTTGGACAACTGGGAACCCGATGTCTATCGCAATCGGTCTGAGCAGCCTGTTATCGATCCCCTGTTCCAGGTGATGCACTCAAATCGTCGAATCTGGCGAGGAGGATCATCAGGATCGGCTCCATTGTATTGTCGATCCTCCAAACGCGAATCAAATTCACCTGCGAAAGGCTATGGTAACAATGGATTTCGAGTGGTCTTGACAGTCGATGCGCTCAAGAAGGCCCTTGAAAATGAACCGCAGATTTCTTCATCATTGAATTATGGATTGAAATTTGATGGAACAGTCAATGGGTTTTCGATTCCACTCCCGGAGACAGATTTAACTGGAAATGCCACACTCGAAGCCTGGATTACTTGCCCTCAATCTGCACGTGAAAAAAACAACCATACTGTTCTAGAAGCCATCGGGCCAGATCTCAATAACTTGTCCTTATTTCTGAACGGAAGAGGGTACCCAACTGCGTATGTCTATCACAACGGAGCACAGGCTTTTCAACAGATCTTCCCTCTGGTACCAACACATCTGGCAGCAGTGATTCACGAAAATCAGATTCAACTATTCGTAAACGGAAAACTCAAAGCCTCCAATGAGCTTCCCCCGAGAAACACTGTGATCAATTCTCTGCATATTGCACCTCTGCACCACTGGCGTGAAGATCCTTCTCCCATTTTCGAAGGAGAGATTGCTGAAGTGCGTCTTTCAAATGTCGCCAGATACACTGCAGATTTTATCCCGGTAAAGCGACATGAAACCGATGAGCACACTTTGCTGCTGTACCACTGTGATGAAGGACAGGGAAACGTTTTGAATGATTCGTCGGGTAACAATCGTCATGGAAAAGTATTGAATGCCACCTGGGTCCAGCAGAGAGTAAACACTGACCTCCAACAAAGTCCCGCTTATGCGAATCCTTCTCCAAGCAAGGCGGAGTGAAGTCTCGGACTTGCTTGGAAACGTCAGTGAGTGGAACCAGGATGGATGAGTCCCAGATATTTACCGTAATAATCTGAATGCACCATCCCAGAATCCATTCAGTCCATTTCCCGCTATACCAACGTGATATCCAGTGGCGTCAAGTGGAATGATCATCTCATTTTCTGCTGATTTTCTGCACGAAGGATTATGGAGAAATCCCACCAGATATGCTGAGTCAGTCTTCCGTGTTGTGCTCTCGATCGATGCGGTGGAGACGGTCTCGAACAAAAGCAATCCCTGACTGACTTGCAGATCAACCCCTCTGAAGCCACGATGATGGACAGGGAATGGGGTCCGATTCCGTTCGATTATCAGTACAGCCTTCATTGAGGTTAAGAACATGCGCGCCGTTATGACTGGACTGCTTTTTCTGATCCTGCTCACAGGGAATGTGCAGGCAGAATCCATTCCGCAGTTTGCCTGGAAGGCCGTAACGATTGATACGATCTCGATCGGGTATGGACTACAGTTGACCGATGTGAACGGGGATGGAAAAACCGACATCGTTCTGGCCGATAAAAATACGATCCAGTGGTACGAAAATCCGGACTGGACCCGGCATCTGATCGCGGAAAACCTGACAGAACGAGACAATGTTTGTGTAACCGCTCGTGACCTTGATGGGGACGGCAAGTGTGAAATTGCCATCGGTGGTCAGTGGAACTTCAAGGAAACCCTCAAAGATGGAGCGGTCTTTTTTCTGCAGGCCCCTGCTGATCGAACCGAACGCTGGCATCCGATCAAACTCTACAATGAACCCAATACGCACCGGATGCACTGGGTGAAAGGGTTCAACAATCAGTATGGTCTGGTTGTGAAGCCACTGCGTGGCCGTGGCAGTATTGAAGGTGTTGGTCCTGGTTTGAAGCTGCTGGAGTACACCATGCCAGCCAACCCGGAAGAAGAATGGAAAACGGATACGATCTGTGATTTTCTGCACCTGTCCCACAATTTTCATCCGGTCAACTGGGATGAGGATCCCGAGGAAGAGTTGATTATTGCCGCCAAAGAAGGAATCTGGCATTTTGACCGCACAGCGGATGGCTGGGATCCCTCTCGCCTGACAGAAAACTTCGCCGGAGAAGTCCGAGACGGCAAGCTCCCTAACGGGAAACGGTTTATCGCAGCCATCGAACCGATGCACGGCTCAACGGCAGCCGTCTATCGAGAGCCAAATGACTCCAGCGAACCCTGGACGGCTCTGAAGGTCCTGGATGAGCAGCTGAAAGATGGACATGCGCTTGCCTGTGCTGACTTCCTGGGAGTCGGTTCTGATCAGATTGTAGTCGGCTGGCGGGCGATGAATGATCCGGGAGTTCCGGGGATCAAACTGTTTGCTCCCTTGAATCAGGATGGCTCCGAATGGCAGGAAACCCGCATCTCAGCCGAAGACGTTGCGGTGGAAGATATCAAGGCCGCAGATCTGAACGGGGATGGAAAAGTTGATATCGTGGCAGCTGCCCGGCAAACGAAAAATCTGGTGATCTTCTTCAATGAAACGAAGTCACAGGAATAATTGAATCGTCAGCTTATCCCCGGACTCAGCCCAGCAGCATTCCCAGAATGCCTGCCATGATGACGTAGTAGAGAAACAGGAACAGAGTGATGCGGAGAATCTCCCCTTCTCTGCCAAACAGACCTGCGACTGCACAGGCCGCAACAACGTTGTGAACGCAAATGGTATTTCCGGCTGCGCCTCCCACCGCCTGTTCAGCCACGGTCCAAAGGGGATCCACACCAATCTGAAGACCCGTCAGAAACTGGAACTGGGCAAACATCATGTTGCTGACCGTATTACTGCCAGCGACAAAGGCCCCCAACCCGCCAATGAGCGGGGAAAATAAAGGCCAGAGAGCTCCGGAGGCAGTTGCGGCAGCATTGGCCAGCACAAACGGCATATCCTCAACAACGCCAGCACCTCCACTGGAGTAAATAAAGACCTGGA
>JAGQQT010000521.1 GCA_020426065.1 Planctomycetaceae bacterium
GCGGAGCCTTTCAGGTGGAAGCCAAGGATGCAGTTGATTAAAGTCTGAGTCCAGCCGCAACTTTGAGGCCACGTCAAAAGACATCCCAAAGTCGATGAGATATAGGCCGCTATCCGATATCAAGAGATTATCGGGCCATATATCAAGGTGAGCGTATCGGCGTTCGTGCATCTTTGAGACGGTTTCCAATAAAGTCGACGCGATTCGCATCCACTCCGACACCGAGGAAAGCCCAACGAAAGTCGTCTCACCTGGGTTGATCGCGGCACACCAGGATGTTAGTGTCTGACCGACAACGTGCTTTTGAACGATAAAGGGCAAGAGGAACTCGCGGGTGGCTCCATTCTGACCTTGATGAAAGCGGGGTAATCCACAGTCAAACGACTTTGCGATGAACTCTAGGTCGTCCAGTCGCTGCGATGCGTTGATTTCGTTCTCGAAACTGGCAAGCACCATTCCGATTCTTTCACGAATCTGCTCTTCGCTGTAGTTCTTGAAGTCGATGTGGGGGATCTTGATCACCACGACTTGCTTGGTCGACTGTGCAATAGCCTCGAACACATATCCGAATGCCCCGTTGCTGATCAGGCGAACAATTTGGTAGGTCTCGGCATTTGTACTCGAAAACTTGTCGCCTGCTTTAGGTGGGTAACTGAGCATCGTGATTCACCTTTGAACCGGAGTGATCGTCTAGGTCAATGAACTTCAACCAATGAGGTGCACGATACTAGTTGCAAATGACCCATCCAAATCTGCAAATCTCGAAAACGTCATAGCATGCATTTGCAAAACGTACTGGTATTCACAATGCGTTTCCCAGTAAGACTTTGTGAAATGTTTAAGAATATCCCAAGTCGGCTCAAGAAGTCAAGAATGTCTGAGTGGGAGGAGTAAACATTGGTTGACAGGAACCCGGTTGCAAATGAGATGCAGCAAGAGTAGGCCTTGCCACTTGTGATTGCAAATGCGACGGTTTGAGTTGCTGCTGGCTTTGGATGGCTAGCAATCAAACGTGGGTGTCCGGCTCTGTCCCGCCTGCGTCAGTTGCATCGGGTAGATAGAGCAGAAACATTCTCTCACCCACAAGGAGCCAATTGATGCGACGTTTCACATTTCTTTCACTCACACTGCTATGCCTGACTCATTTTCCTGGCTGTAATGCCGACACGACCGGTACGCAGGCTGCCGCTCGATCTCACTTCGAAACGGAATTTCAGAAATGGATCGCAGGAGATGAAAGTGAGGTCACCACAATGGAATATCATGCAAAGCTTCTGCAACCTCCGATTGGCTACGATATCCGTAGTATCACCAATGATAAGCCCGATCCACTGGCATTCGACCGAGATTTGAAACTTCCAAAGGAGTGGAAAGAATGGCCAGCCTACAAATTCAACGTTGTCATCGAGTGGAAATCAGAATCAAAATCACCGATTGAAAAAGTGACCACTTACCGAATGACTTGGAATTCGCATGAGCAGAAGTGGTACGTTGCGGAGCGTTTTTAATGTGGAGAGTTCGAGACTTTCAAAAGCCAAATCTCTGTCCAAATGTTACATTACAAGAATCACAGCAACTGACCGAATGCAGAAAAATGATGATAGAAGTGATTCTCGAACCTGGGCTTGATGGCACAGGCCCTAGACCGATTCACCTTCACCGTGGGAATCCTACTCCATGGTCGGAAGGCTGCGTCTTCCGAATTCTCTCGGACACTTCCGAGTCATGGCTGGCCAATGCTCAAACAGGTTTCGGGTATGCAACTTCAGCGACAATCTGGAAAGAAGCAGAATCAGTCATTCTTATTGCAATGGGTGCGACATACTTTGTTAATCTTCAAGTACCGAATGTCTGGAAATACATATCAGATACAGGCACATCGTGTACTATTTCTCCAGACGGGATAATGGTCCTGATCTGTACATACTTTGACATTGTTGCGATCGATCATAAAGGCAATGAACTCTGGAAGCGTGAAGTGGCAATCGATGGTGTCGAAATTTTGAACATCGAAAATGGACTGATTTATGGCAATGCCTGTATTGATCCACCAGACGAATGGCAATCATTCACACTTAGACTTGACGATGGCAAGGAAGTCGAATGACCGAATCAGAACAACAAAAAATCATTGAAACGGTCAAGAAATTCATTCTGGCTGATCCACAAACAGAGATTGGCCCCATTTCAGAAAAAGTGACTGTCACCGGCACGGATATCTGGATTCAGATTGCCAGCCATCAGGCATACCTTGGATCGAGCTATGCAGCAGCCATGCTCACCGCTCAACTCTCGGACTGGTGGATACCAAGCCGGGATGGAAACCTCCTTGATGATGATCGGAAATGGTTCGAAACGAGAGCGGAGATTGGAATGGGCTGGGAAAATCGAGAACTCCGCATGTTCAAAGAGGAACGCAGAACCAGGCTGGCCCTCAACATCGGACTCGCCACCAATGGCGAACTCGACATTGATCAAGGGAATTGAAACGAAATGGAAATCATCATTCATCGGGGAAACAAAGAAGTTGGAGGAAATTGTGTTGAAGTTTGCAGCGGAGGCTCACGCATCATCCTGGACATCGGGATGCCTCTTTTTGACGAAGGCCGGCAGGCCCTCGATACCTTCTCGCTGAGAAGGAAGTCGACAGAAGACCTGAAAACAGAGGGAATCATCCCCAATGTGCTGGGACTCTTCGACACTGACGCTCCTCCCCCTGATGCGATCCTGCTCTCTCACGCCCATCTCGATCACACTGGCTTGTTGAACCACGCCCAGGACTCCATCCCCATCCATGCCAGTTCAGGCACCAGCAAGATGATGCTGGCCGGAAGTCTGTTTGCCGGACAGGTCGAACTGCCAAGAGAACGGTTCCGGGAAATTAAGCCGGAATCACCAGTCACGATCGGCAACTTCACCGTCACAGGTTACGCGGTTGACCATAGCATCTTCGGCTGCCTGGCGTTTCTGATCGAAGCGGATGGCAAGCGACTACTCTATACCGGAGACCTGAGAAGCCACGGTCGAAAACCAGGCATGGGGAAACGATTGATTGAAGTCCTGAAAGAGAAACCAGTCGATGTGATGTTGATGGAAGGAACCCACTTCGGCTTCCCCGATGGCAACCTGGTCACCGAGTACGAACTGGAAAACAAGATCACAGAGTTGGTGGGGGATTTCGAAAGTCTGGCACTGGCTTCATTCTCCCCTCAGCATGTAGATCGACTGGTCGCATTCATTCGAGCCACCAAGAAAGCAGGAAGAACCTTCGTGGCGGACGTCTACACAGCCTTCGTCATGCACCTGTTACGGAAAGAAATTCCACTTCCA
>JAGQQT010000522.1 GCA_020426065.1 Planctomycetaceae bacterium
CTTCCGATTTTCATTCGCTGCATGAGCCGCAGTTTGGAATCCTGCCCTTTGACAATATCGTACGGACCGGCCACCAGGAATCCTGTTCCCACATCCGCTCCAAGAGCATCGCCGGCAATCTGTTCACGCACAAATTCGTTGTAGGGCTTATCCTGATTGAGCGACTCAATCACCCAGTCCCGATATCGCCAGGCGTTGGGACGTTCCCGGTTGGTTTCAAAACCGTGCGTTTCTCCAAATCGCACCAGATCCAGCCAGTACGTAGCCCAGCGTTCCCCATAACGCGGGCTGGAGAGAACCTCTTCCACCAGATGCTGCCAGGCATCGGCACGTTCATCACTGACAAACGCTTCCACCTTTTCCGGTGAGGGAGGCAGGCCCAGCATGACCAGGTAGAGCCGACGGATGAGGACCCGTTTTTCTGCTTCCGGAGAGGGCTCCAGACCATTCTCGCTCAGCTTTTTCAGAATGAATTCATCAATGCCAGCCGCCGCTGGCCGCTTAACAGGCTGAAAGGACCAGTGAGTCAGGTCCGCTTGTGCATTGGCCGGGCCATAGTCTGGAGGTGTTTGAGCTCCTTCGCGAATCCAGTTTTCCATGAGCTGAATCTGCCCGGCAGACAGAGGAGTCTCGGGCGGCATTCTCATTTCCGGATCTTCATGCCGGATCAGTTTGACCAGATGACTCTCTTCAGGTTTGCCAGGCACAATGGCTGGCTCTCCCGAATCTCCTCCGGACAGCATGCTGGCTAGACGATCGAGCCGGAATCGACTTTCCTGCAGATCAGGACCATGACAGTCGCTGCAGTGTGCCTGCAGAATCGGCTCAATCTCGGATTTGAAATCGACTGCCTGCACAGAGGATGTGAGCAATAGAGAAAACAGTATGCCTGTTCCGATGTTTTTCATCCCAGGATCTCCCGGATCACGTGGCCGTGAACGTCGGTTAAACGTCTTTCGATGCCGTTGTGATAGTAGGTCAAACGAGTGTGATCAATTCCCAGCAGGTGCAGAGCTGTCGCATGCAAATCGTAACAGTAGGCGGGAGACTCAACTGCTTTGTAACCCAGTTCATCTGTGCTGCCATAACCGATTCCGCCGCGAAGCCCGCCGCCCGCCAGCCAGGCGGTGAAGGCTCCCGCGTTATGATCCCGCCCCAGTGCCTTGCCACCCTGGGCAGCAGGCTGTCTGCCGAATTCCGTTGTGCAGATTACGAGTGTTTCCTCCAGCATCCCCTGCTGTTTCAAATCCTTCAAGAGTGCGGAAGCTCCCGCATCCAGCACCGCTCCCCAATAACCGTGATCGCGGGGCAGGTCTTCATGGCTGTCCCAGTTCGGGCGGATTTTCTTGGCCGTGGTGTTCTCCGCTCCGCAATAGATCTGAATGAACCGCACGCCTCGCTGAGCCAGACGCCGGGCCAGCAGGCATTGTCTACCAAACGGACCGATTTCCGGATGATCCAGTTCATACAGAGCCTGAATCGAATCGCTCTCCTGGCGAACATCGGTCACTTCCGGAGCACTCAACTGCAGTCGAGCGGCCATCTCGTAGGCCTTGATGCGCGCCTCCAGTTCACTGTTCCCGCTGCGGGATTGCTGATGCATCCGATTGATCTGCTGCAGAAAGTCGAGCGAGGCCTGATCGGACTGGGGAGTGATCGCTCCAAAATTCCGGGGTGGAAACAGATCGGCAATCGGTTGTTCAGGGTGTGTCGTGTCGAGCGTAGTTGCCTGGTACTCGGCTGGCAGAAACCCAGCTCCCCAGTTGATGATTCCTCCCGGCGGCAAACCACGGGGATCGGGCAGTACGACAAAGGCTGGAAGATCTTCCGTCTCGCTGCCAAGGCCATACGTCACCCACGCTCCCATGCTGGGAAAACCGGGGAGCGTAAATCCGGTATTCATCATGAAGCAGGCCGGACCATGCAGGGCCGTTTTACTGTGCATGGAGTAAATGAAAGCCAGGTCATCAATGCAGGTCGACAGCTTCGGAAACAGATCACTCATCCACAAGCCGGACTCGCCATGCTGACGGAATTTCCAGTTACTGCCACTGCAATTTCCGGGCTTCGAAGCAAAAAACTGCAGCTTGCCTTCCGGATCAAATGGGGTGCCGTTTCGCTTTTCCAGTTCCGGTTTGTAATCGAACGTATCCACCTGACTCATGCCGCCCGGGCAGAAAATCTGAATCACCCGTTTCGCTTTGAGTTGAGGAACTGCATTTCCCTCGGCATGACCTTCACCGGCCAGCATTGTCTGCAGCGCCACTGCTCCCAGTCCTCCTCCGGCCAGCTGGAGAAACTCCCGCCGGGAAGAGCCGGTATTCAGTTCGGCATGATTCGAGTTGGTGAGATGATCAATCGACATAAACAAACTCATTCGAGTTCAACAGAGAACGACAGAGGGCAAACAGGCCCTGTGCGGCGACAAAGTCCGTGGCGAGTTCACGCTCCTGTTCTGAAGGAGCCCGGCTGAAACTAAGCTCGAATGCTCTTTCCACCTGTTCCGGAACCAGATTACCGGTTTCCAGTTCAATCCGTTCCGCCAGATACTGCGCCTGCTTCAGCATGAACTCATTATTGTAAAGTGCCAGCGACTGCAGCGGAGTTGTTGTCGTGAGTCGTCTGGCGGTCAGATTGGCGGGATCGGGGCAGTCCAGAGTTGTCAGGAAGCGGTTGGGAGTTGTCCGGACCACATAGCGATAGATGCTCCGTTTCCAGAGTGCCGGGGTGTCGGCCGTGATGTACGTGTAAATGGGAGCGTAGGCATCCTGATACTCAAAATCTTCAAAGCCCGGCCCACCTCGCTCGGGATTCAGTTTGCCACTCACAAACAGCACCGCATCCCGTATCGCTTCCGCTTCCAGCCGATGCGGATTCTGCCGCCAGAGCAACCGGTTGTCCGCATCGGTCTCAGTCCCTTTTGCATGGCTGAAACTCGTTTGTTGATAGGTTTCGCTCAGCAGGATGAGACGATGCATTTCCTTCAGCGACCAGCCCTTTTGAATCAACTCCTCCGCCAGCCAGTCGAGCAGTTCCGGATGGGAAGGTCGATCTCCGCCATAACCGAAGTCACTGGCGGTTTTGACAATTCCCTGCCCGAAATGCCATTGCCATAATCGATTGACGATCACTCGTCTCGTCAGCGGATTTGACGGTTCCGTAATCCAGTGGGCCAGTGCTGCTCGGCGTGTTCCTTCGCCGGTTTCCAAGTTCCCCAGGTCAGGTTCCAACATCGAAAGGGCAGTCAACGCCTGCGGTGGAAGTGCCTCGCCAAGAGGTTGTTCCGGGTTGCCACGAACAAGTAAACGCACTTCCGGAACCGCTTTCTCG